>JBBTTP010000039.1:12521-26628 GCA_038064215.1 Patescibacteria group bacterium
ATACCGTTGGTATGGTCTGTTTCGTGCTGGATGATGGTTGCGAGAAATCCGGTGAACTGTTCTTCGTGCTCCCTGCCTTGCTCATCCTGAAACCGCAACGTAAGCGTTTTGGCCCGCTTGATTTTTCCCCAAATCTTCGGGATGGAAAGACAGCCCTCAAGTTTGTTGTTCCGCTCGGGGACGCCGTCTGTTTGTTCCACTGAGTGTTTGATGATTTCAGGATTCACGAATACGCGGATTGGACCGGATTCCTTGGGCCGGGTGAGAAATACCCGCCAGGATTCGCCCACTTGCGGGCCGGCCAGTCCCACGCCTTTGGGGTTTTTGGTGGCGATGAGCGTTGCCTTCATCTCTGAAACGAGTTTAACGAGCCGTTTGTCAAAGGCTGTCACGGTTTTGGCAGGAGTTGTCAAAACAACATGAGGTACATGAACGATCGGTTTCACTCTGTCCTTTCCAAAAAGTCTTTGTCATTCGGGTCGACTTTTTGCAGGTACTCCTGAAGAATTTCCCGTGCCTTTTTAGTGTCTTTGATTTCCTGGTAAAAAATGTTGAGCGCAAAGTAGGCATCGCGGTAATTGGGTTTCATGGCAATCGATTGTTGCAAAAGCTCAATCGCTTTCACGTTATCGTTTTGCCGGCCGTAGAGAATGGCCAGGTTATAGATGATTTTGGGATCATTGGGAGAAAGCTCCCACGCCCGCTGTAATGCCTGAATAGCCGCTGGGTTAAACTGCGGGTCAAAGGAGGAAAATGAGTAGAAAATCTTCGTCCGGGATTTCCAGAAGTTTACATTTTTGGGTGAAATGGAAATGGCCGTATCGCTTTCGGTGAGCGCCTGTTTGGCAAGTGCCGCCGCGAGTGTGGCCTGCTGTTGCTCGACGGCGATGGCCGTGAGAGCGGCGAGGGTGGTGCTGTACTCGTCGTGATACAGCGGCTCACCGGCATTCAATGTGATTGCGCTACGTATCAGCGGTTGGGCTTGAGCATATTGATTGACGCGGGCCAGGCGGTAGCCGGAAGCAAAGAGCGTATCGGCGTACCACATGCGACCGAGTAACACGAGCAACGCAAGGAGCGCAAGCAGGACGAGTAAAATAAAAAATCGCGTGAGCCGGGATCCGGATTGTGCGGGAATGACAGTGGGTTGCCCCGTTTGTTGCGCAAGAGCGATGATCATTGCCGGGAACAAGAAGAGAAACAATTGCACGATCACCACCGAAAAACCGAAAAAATTGGTGACAAGGATGGAGAGCCAGCCGGCGAATAATGCGGGCGTCAATGCGTCAAAAGTGTCAGAGGCGTCAGTGTTCTGACGTTGACGCGCTGATGCGTTGACGCGCTGATGCCATTGGATGAACCACCATGCAAATGCCCCGATAAATAAGAGATAGCTTCCCAGCCCGAAGATCCCGGTGGTTGCCAGGTAATTGAGGTATTCATTGTGTGCTTTGTTGTAAAGAAAATCCCATTCGGTCGTCATGTTGTGTCCTGCCGGCCGGAATTGGAAAAAAGTAAAGGCAAACGTTTCGGTGCCGGTACCGACGAAAAACGTCTTGATTGAACTTTTCCAAGCTGAAATCGCGCCCTGCCAGACATATTTTCTGATGGTGCCGGATTCCGTGCCGCCGGATTCCAATAAGGGAGCGGTGTAGGAGGCTGAAACAGTAGCTTCTGTGACGGGTGGACGGGATAATGAGGAAATAGGCAGAGAAGGACCAAAAAAAACAAAAAGAATGACAAAGGATACATGAAGTATGACGAAGGAAATGAGGGGTCGTTTCTTTTGCAAAAAAATCAATCCCCAAAACACTACGTCTGCCACGGCAAATCCCAAGAGTCCTGACCGGGAACGGGTAAACAAAAGAACAACGAAGAACAGTACAGAAAGACCAAGCCAAAGATATTTTTTCACTCCGAAGGCAAGAGATATTGGCAAAAGGGCGACAAGATAGGCTGCCAGCCAATTGGGTTGACCGAGTGAGCTAAAGACGCGGTTTTGCACATCCTGAACCCACAAGTGTTTGTCTACGCCGAGCCGTTCCGCGACGCCGTAGAGGGCAACGACTGCACCGGTGGCGAGGGCTACTTTTAAAAGAGGTGTCAATGGCGTCAGTGCGTCATTGTTGCTCGTTGACGCGTTGACGCGTTGACGCGTTGACGCATTTATACTATTGCTCACGAACGCGTAATAGAGGAGGACGTAAGATATGATGGACCACATGCCGCCGTTAAAACGCGAGTAGTAGCCGAACCAGGATACGTGCGGATCCATGGAAAAAAGAGAACTGAGAAGCTGAGAGATGAGAAAGAGAGCAAGAGGAATATCCAGCGGCGTCCGGGCGATGCGGATTTCTTTTTGACTCATCATTTTTACCAGCCACGCGGCCACGATGACGACCGTCAGGCCGTACGTGAGCATCATTTTGTTGTATTCAAAGAGTTCGTAATTGACGGGAGTGAGGATCAGCGGGACGAGGATAAAGAGGAGTGTAAAGCACCATCGAATAATCCGGTTACACCACAGCGTCACATTCATGACGCTAAGTATAGCATATTGGATTTTTGCCTTATGATACAATGGCTGCATGTTGGATTGGCTGTACGGGCTTCTTTCTCATGATTTGGGCATTGATTTAGGCACGGCGAATACCCTTGTCTATGTAAAAAATAAAGGGATTGTCATCCGCGAGCCGTCCGTAGTGGCGCGCCACAGAAAAACCAAACAGGTGGTTGCCATCGGCCGCGAGGCTAAGCGGATGCTGGGGAAAACGCCCACGACGATTGAAGCGCTGCGGCCCCTGAAAGACGGGGTGATTGCGGATTTTGACGCCACTGCCGCGATGCTCACACATTACATCCGGCTCGTGCATCAGCAACCCAAGCGGCCGGGTTTACCCAGTATCGCGAGGCCAAAAGTGGTCGTGGGCATCCCATCGGGCGTGACGGAAGTGGAGCGCCGGGCGGTGCAGGAAGCGGCGATTATGGCAGGCGCGCGCGAGGCGATCCTCATCGAGGAGCCCATGGCAGCAGCAATCGGCGCAGGATTGCCGATAGAGGAGAGCACCGGGAGCTTTATTTGCGACATTGGCGGAGGGACCAGCGAAATTGCCGTCTTGAGTTTGGGTGGGATTGTCGTGAACCGTAGTATCAGGACAGCCGGCGACGAGATGGACGAGGCGATTGTGAGCTTTATCCGATTAAAATATGGACTTCTGATCGGAGAGCCGACGGCGGAGGACATAAAAATTGCTGTGGGGAGCGCGTATCCGGTCAATAAAGGAGACAAACAGACGGTGGTGCGGGGACGTGACATTGAAACCGGACTGCCAAAATCCATCCGTGTGGGAGAGGCAGAGATCCGTGAAGCACTGGCGAGCGTGGTGCGTGAAATTACCCAAGCCATTTCCGAAACCATGGAGGAAACGCCGCCGGAACTCGTGGGCGATATCATGGAACACGGGATCGTGCTGGCTGGCGGCGGCAGTTTGCTTTCCGGCATCGACAAACTCATTGCGCAGGATATGCGCATGCCGGTGTGGATAACGGAAGATCCGCAGACGGCCGTTGTGCGCGGGTGCGGGAAGCTTTTGGATGATGCGGTTTTACTTCGCAAAGTGAAAGTGGCAGCGAGGAAGATGTAGCGTCGGCGAAGTCAGGTTAGGATGAAATCCGGGAGTGTCGTATCTGACTCACTCCGGGAGTGGGGAGTGCAGGGGAGTGCATGAAAAAGTTTGCAACGATTCTTTCTAAAATTTTTGATCCCATGGTGGGTATGGCGGTAGTATTGCTACTCGCCTTATTGCGGAGCGGGGTATCGTGGTTTATAGCGCTCCTGTGGCTTTTTATTTTGATCGGACCGCCGACCATTATGCGGCTGCAGGCATTGCAGCGGGTGGGTCTGGATTGGGATATACGAGACCGCCGTCGCAGAATTGTGCCGCTTGTGATTCTCTTGACCATGATTGTTTGTGACCTCGTTTTCCTCAAATTATTTGCTCCGGTAGCATTATTCCGTTTATTTCTTTTTTTCTTTGTGTGGACTGCTGGGTTTTTTCTCATTACGGTGTTTGCGACGAAAATTTCGGGACACGCGGCAGGCAATGCGTTGGCGGCGGGATTGATTATCCTTTGGTACGGTTGGCAGTGGTGGCCGATATTGTTGATTGTCCCGTTGGTCGGGTGGGCGAGGGTGGTGCGGCGTGATCATACGGTGGGGCAAGTGATTGTTGGTGTATTATATTCCTGGAGCATTTTGTTGCTTTTTTATTAGCGTCATTGTGTCATTGCGTCAATGTGTCAATGTCTTACGCTGACGCGCTGATTCGCTGACGCGCTGATGCTTTTATGAAACTCGGCAAAGCCTTTTCCGACAGTTTGATCGTTGAGGCGAAACGTGCGAAACGATTGCGTGATGACGAAGAGTCTTTCTGGTGGCTTGGGGCCGGCAGGGCGCTGATCGTGGCGACGGTTTTTTGCGTGGCATTTTTTGTACTGATTTGGCGGCTGTTTACGCTGACTGTTATAGACGGCCGCAGATACCGGATGCTTGCCGACGGCAACCGGATAAAGGAACTCGTTCGCCACGCGCCGCGTGGACTCCTCCTTGATCGCACGGGAAAGCCGCTCGTTGCCAATATCCCGCAGTACCGGCTGATTGCGCCGTGCGGGACGGGATCGGTGTGTACCAAAAGACTTTCTAAAGAAGAAGGAGAACAGCTGGAAAAAGACGGACTTCCGGCCGGACAGTTTTTGGAAGTGGATTATAGCCGCCAGTATCTTTATTCGTCTTCTTTGGCACACGTGGTGGGGTATACCGGCGAATTATCTGAAAAAGAACTGGCGACGGAGTATTTTTCCCTGCGAACGTATCGGACCGGAGACCGGGTGGGGAGAACGGGAGCCGAGGCAGTGTACGAAGATCGATTGCGCGGCCGCGATGGAAAAGAGTTAGTAGAAGTGGATGCGCAGGGACGGATCCTGCGGATTTTGGGCCGGGATCCGGAGGAAAAAGGGGAAGACATCACACTGTCGCTTGACGCGAATCTTGCCCGTGTGGCAGAAGCTGCATTTGCGGGTGTCGCCAAGTCAGGAGTAGTTGATCGGGGAGCAGTGGTCGCAACCAAACCCACAACCGGGGAAGTCTTGGTACTCTATTCGAGCCCGTCGTATGACCCGAATTTATTTTCCCTGGGGATGAGTCAAGCACAATATGAAGCACTGGTGAACGATCCGGCGATACCGATGTTCATGCGTGCGATTGCAGGCGTGTACCCTCCGGGGTCGACCTTTAAAATCGTGACGAGTGTAGCGGGATTTGAGGAAGGCGTGATAACGAAAGATACGACGGTTGAAGATACGGGAATCATTAAGATCGGCGTATTTACCTTTCCCAACTGGTATTTTTTGCAGTATGGGAAGACGGACGGCGTGGTGGATCTGGTGAAGGCACTGCAGCGCAGTAACGACATATTTTTTTATAAAGTCGGAGAGTGGCTGGGGGTGACGAAGCTGACCGGTTGGGCGCGGCGGGTGGGACTGGGAAAGCCGTTGGGCATAGAGCTAGCCGGTGAAGCGTCCGGACTTTTGCCGGATCCGGCGTGGAAGGCGACACGCTTTGATACGGCGGCCGACCGGGCGGCAAGAAATGATCAATGGTACTTGGGTGATACGTATCACATGGCGATCGGACAAGGATACCTTTTAACGACGCCCCTGCAGGTGAATGCGTGGACCAATGTGATAGCAAATGGCGGAAAGGTGTGTAAGCCGACGATAGAGAAAACAACGAACAGCAAACAACAAACAATAAACTGTAAAGACCTAGGGATTAAAAAAGACACGATTGATCTTATTACCGAAGGGATGCGGAAGGCGTGCGAGCCCGGAGGGACAGGGTGGCCGTTGTTTAACTTTAGCGTCAACGCGTCAACGCGTCAACGCGTCAATGAAGAACATAAAGAATCTTCGCCGAGCGCTGACGCATTGATACACGGACGCAATGACACCATTTTCGTTCCCGTTGCCTGTAAGACCGGGACAGCGGAGTTTGGAGATCCCCAAAACCGGACCCACGCGTGGTTTACCGTCTTTGCCCCGGTGAAATCGGGGTCAGGCCTCGAAAATAGCGAAACGACGCCCCATCTAGATGCCATACGAGGTGAGCCGGAGATTTCCATTACCGTTCTTGTAGAAGGAGCGGGAGAGGGCAGTTCCGTCGCAGCACCCGTGGCAAAAAAGATTTTGGAAGAGTGGTTTAGTCGCTGATTATGCGCGTGAGCATTTCCGTGATCATTCCCGTCTACAATGAAGCACGGACGATTGCCGGTGTGATTGACGCCGTCTGTCGGTGGGGGAAAGCGCATCAGATTATCGTTGTTGATGATGGATCGACGGATCATACGGTTGATGTGGTTCAGAATTTGGGACGATCTGTTGACATTATTTCCTACCCGCACAATCAGGGCAAAGGGTACGCCATTGCAAAAGGTATTGCGGCAAGCCGCGGAACGATGCTTCTTTTTCTTGATGGAGATATTATTGGTTTGACACCCCGCGATATGGATGCGTTAGTTGCTCCGATGGTTGACGGTCAGGCGGATATGGTGTTGGGCCTGGTACGATTTTGGCGATTGAAAGCATTCGGTCCCCACAAAAGCATTACGGGAGTGCGAGGAGTGTGGCGCAGTTATGTTTGTTCTCATCTTGATGCGATGAAACGGTCAGGCTATGGACTTGAAGTTTTTTTGAATAGAATTCACAAGGGGAAAGTGATAGTTAGTGTGCCTCTTTCTTCCGTGTACATCGTTGATAAAATGGCGAAACAGCCGTTTTTTTCTGCGATGGCAAGCTATCTAAGGGAGTTGAGAGAAGTTGTGATACACTATTTTTGATGGATGAAGAGCGGAAATATTGGGTAGGGTTTAGTGTATTTCCCGGGATCGGGCCGGTCCGATTTAAACTCCTTCTTGACTACTTCGGTAGTGCCGCAGCCGCGTGGAAGGCGCCGGAGTCAGTTTTTAAAAACATTAAACTCGGTGAAAAACTCACGGACGAATTCATCGATTTCCGCAAAACCTTTGACGTCGATGAATACCTTAAACAGCTGGAAAAACTTCATGTATCGGTGCTCACGCTGAACAACCCCAAGTATCCCAAATTACTGAAAGAAATACCCGATGCCCCGTTTTTGCTGTATGTAAAGGGACTTCATAATAAGGAGTCGATCCGGCTGGATCGTACCATCGCGGTCGTGGGTACCAGAAAAATTACGCACTATGGCGAAGAAGTGACGCGGCGGTTGGTCGAAGGGTTGGTGGCGTACGGCTTTACCATCGTGTCCGGCATGGCGTATGGCGTGGACGCGGTGGCGCACCAGACGGCGATTGACTGCGGCGGTAAAACGATTGCGGTCCTGGGTTGCGGTATTGACATTATCGCCCCGCCCAGCAATGCTAGACTATACCACGAGATTGCCGAAGAAGGCTTTGGCGCAATTGTATCGGAGATGCCGATCGGGTTGCGGCCAAATAAAGGACTATTTCCGGCGCGCAATCGCATCATCAGCGGATTAAGTCTTGGGGTGGTCGTGACGGAAGGGGCAGATGACAGCGGTGCCCTGATTACGGCCAGAAACGCAGGAGAACAGGGGCGGGAGGTGTTTGCGGTGCCCGGTCCGATCACGAGCGCGTACAGTAAAGGACCGCTCAAACTTTTAAAAAACGGAGCGAAACTGGTTGAAGACGTAGAGGATATTATTGAGGAACTCGGTATTGCAAAAAATAACACGTCTGCCAAAACCTACAAAGTCTCGCTACCGCTTGAGTTTGTAGGTTTGACGGGTGAGGAGGAAAAAATAGTGGAGGTGTTACGGCGCGGGCCGGTACACATCGATGATATCGTGCGGGCGAGCGGCTTGACGATATCCGTTGCGGCTGCTACTATCACGATTCTTGAAATGAAAAAAGTGATTAAGGATTATGGGGAGAAGGAGTACGGATTATGCAATTAATCATTGTTGAGTCACCCACGAAGGCGCGGACGTTGACCCGTTTTCTCAATGGGAAAGGGGATTATCGGATTGAGGCGACCATGGGGCACGTGCGGGATCTGCCGAAGGCGGCGCTCGGCGTGGACGTGGACCATGATTTTGCGCCGAGCTACATCATCCCGAAGCTCAAACAGAAGCGGGTGGGGGAACTGAAAGCAATTGCCAAAAAAGCGGATAACATTATTCTCGCGACTGACCCGGACCGCGAAGGAGAAGCGATTGCGTGGCACATAGGAACAGTGATACGCGAAAATCAAAAATCAAAAATCAAAAATCAAAAATTTAGTAGAATCGTTTTTCACGAAATCACTGAACAAGCCATCCAGGATGCTCTTGCACACCCGCGAGAAATAGATATGCAGCTCGTGGATGCCCAGCAGGCGCGACGTGTTTTGGATAGGCTCGTTGGCTACAAACTTTCACCGCTTCTCTGGCAAAAATTATCCAAACGTTGGCTGTCTGCCGGCCGCGTACAGTCGGTGGTTGTGCGACTGATCGTGGAACGCGAGCGGGAAATTGCGAAGTTTGGAAAAGAGGAATTCTGGACGATTACCGGAAACTTCTTGACGAGTGCTGCTGAGGTCGCTCGTCCAAATTCCACGCCTGATACCGGGAATCAACATATCAAAGAGGATCAAAAAAAACTGGATTCCGGCTCAGGGGCCGGAATGACAAAGAGAGATGAAATCGTCGCCCAGCTCATTTCCAAAGACGGGGTGAAGTATGAAAAAGTACTGACCTATGATCTTTTTGACGGGAAGTATACGACGACATCATCAACAAACAACAAACAACAAATAGCAAACAGCATTATTGAAGACTTGAAAGCGCCTTTCGTTGTGTCTGCGGTGGATAAAAAAGAAGTAAGACGGCATCCGGCAGCGCCGCTTACGACGAGTACGCTGCAGCAGGACGCGGGCCGGCGATTATATTTTTCCGCCAAAAAAACCATGCAGCTTGCGCAAAAATTATACGAAGAAGGGCTGATCACCTATCACCGGACGGACAGCGTGCATTTGGCAGAGAAATTTATTGCGGAAGCGCGCGACTTTATCGGGCACACGTACGGAAAAGCGTACGTACCGGAAAAAGTCCATCACTATCAGACCAAGTCGAAAGTGGCACAGGAAGCGCATGAAGCGATACGGCCGACGGACGTCAATGTAACCAATTTGACCAATCAGACCAATGTGACCAATGAATTGAACAGAGATCATATGAGACTTTACGAGCTCATTTGGAAACGGGCGGTTGCAAGCCAGACTGCGGAAGCAGTATTTGATTCCACAACGATTGCTATTGCAAGCAGCAACGGGTATCTGTTTGAAACGCAGGGCTCGGTGGTGAAGTTTGACGGATATTTAAAAATTATCGGAAAGGAAACAGACGAGGTGATCATTCCCGACGTTACGTCGGGACAATCCGTTGCACTTTTGGAGGCGTTGCCGCAACAGCATTTTACGAGTCCGCCGCCGCGGTATACGGAAGCGAGCCTCATTAAAACGCTCGAGGAAAAAGATATCGGCCGGCCCAGTACCTACGCGCCGATTATTTCCACGATTCAGGAACGGCAATACGTCGCACGGGAGGAGAAAAAACTCGTGCCGACGGAACTCGGAAATTCGGTGGTGGATTTTCTCGTCAAATATTTTCCCGGTATCATGGCACTGCCGTTTACCGCCGCCATGGAAGATGATCTGGACGCCATAGCCAACGGTGAAAAGCAGTGGGTGCCGGTGATTGCGGCATTTTATGAGCCGTTTTCCGCGATGCTCGCGACGGCGTACGATCAGGCAGAAAAAGTAAAAGTAGCGGAAGAAATTATTGATGAGAAATGTCCGCAGTGCGGCAACCCCCTCGTCATCCGTATGGGGCGATACGGCAAGTTTATCGCCTGCACGACATTTCCGGCGTGCAAATATACGCGGCAGAATGCAATCAAAATTGGCATGCAGTGCCCGAAGTGCGGCGGCGATATCGTCATCAAAAAGACCCGACGGGGCAAAACGTTTTACGGGTGCAGCAACTGGCCGACGTGCGACTTTGCGGCGTGGAAGAAGGAAGACATCAAATAATTTTCAATGAAAATTGTACAATGGAAATTGAAAATTGTATTATTGAAGTATGGATGATCGGCGGAGGACATTGGCAGCGATTACGATATTAGTGGGCTTTTTTGTCCTCGTAGCACTCGTGGTGGGCGTGCTGTTCTCCGGCAAAAAAATTCTGTCCCCGGTGCCGGATGAGAGTGCCATTAAAATAATTTTTGTGACCCCGACGGCGATACCTGCAAAATAACCTATGGGCGAGACACTTCTCCGTATTGACCGGCAGCTTTTTCTATTAATAAATCATCTGCCGCACAACGCGTTTCTGAACGCTTTGGGTGTCGGGCTGTCCGCAATCGGCACTGCCGGCATCATATGGCTGATACTTGGGGGCATTCTTTTTCTCCGTGAAGAGAAAAAAGACCATCTTTTTTTTGCCCCGATTTTTTTAAGCGCAGGAGCAAGCTGGATACTCGTTGAAAAAATCATCAAACCGTGGATTGCACGCTCAAGGCCCGCCCTTGAGCTCGGAACTATTATCGTAGGCGACGGACGGACGGATTTTTCCTTTCCGTCTGGGCACGCCACGATTGCCTGGGCGTTGGCAGTGGTCCTGTCCCACAAAGAACCCAAATGGAAAACTGTTTTTTTTGTCCTCGCGTTTCTCATATCCTTCTCCCGCATCTATATCGGGAAACATTATCCGCTGGATGTCATTGCGGGTAGCGCACTCGGTATAGGAATTGGTTTAGTCGTCAGTTATGTCTTTGACAAAAGGCGAAAATTTGCTGATTGACAAGAAGGCAATGCGTGTGTGTATCATGGATATATGAGACGGTTTTTGATTTCTTTGACCCCTCTTTTTATTTTTGTGTTGTTTACCTCTATTCCGTTTTCCAAAGTAGTTGCTGCTTCTTATCTTATTGATGAATATGGTCGGATCGTGCTGGTGGGAGCTGATGGAGCGGTGCTGGGAGAGGAATTTAGCGGCCCGATGCCGAGTGGTCCAGGGGGCGGTGGAGGGCAGCAGCAAAATAATCAACCGTCATCGCAGTTTAGCTCGCAATCCCAGCAAGTTCCGCAACAGCAAATGATGCGCGAAGGGGCAAAACAACAGCAGGAAACCGTACGGGAAGCGGGTAAGCAGCAAGGGGAATTTAACCGGGAAATGGAAAAAAAGAAACAGGAGATGATGAAAATTGGTGTGCAAAACGGAGAACTGCGCGTGCAGTCGCCGCAGAGAGGCGCGGGCGGTGGTGACTTTGGTGAGATGAGGCAAAACGTAGATTCTATCAGGGTGCGCGAGTCGGCTGAAAAGCGCGAAGTAGAGATAAAGGCAAATGGTAATGAATTGGAAATGAATCAGAATAATATCCGGGCAAAGACGCGATTTCCCCTGTCTGTGAACGACAAAAATGAATTGATTGTGACGACGCCCAACGGCACGAAAACTGTGACGGTACTGCCGGAGGAAGCGGTGAAAGAAGCATTCCGGCGGGGCGCCATGACGTCTTTTGGCACAGTGGGGCAGCAAACCGGGGCAGGAGCAACCGGCAAACAGGAAGTAGAACTCACCCAGGAAAACGGGAAACTGGAGTATAAAGTGCAGGGCGTGAAAGAGGCAAAACTGTTCGGATTTTTCCCGGTATCATCACAGGTGGAAACGCGCATCTCCGCGGAAACCGGCAGCGTCACCTCCGTATCCCAGCCGTGGTTTTTCAGCAACTTCGGCTTCCTCTTCCGGTGATCATTCCTGATATAATAGTTAGATGATTCAGTTAAATGCGAAGGAGCTTCGGACGACGGAGGTTGATCCGAATGTTGCCAGTTCCATCAAAAAAAATCCTATTACGATCATCTTGGATAATGTTTTGGACACCTATAACATTGGATCAATTTTCCGTCTGGCGGATGCGGTGGCGGCAGAAAAGGTGATTCTTTGCGGCGAGACACTCACCCCGCCCAACTCACGGATCAAAAAAGCGTCGATAAATACGTGGGGATGGGTTGAGTGGAGCTATGCACCAAGCGCAATCGAAGCGATTGCGCAAGTCAAAAGTCAAAAGTCAAAAGTCAAAATTATTGCAGTGGAGCAGGATAGAAGAAGTAAACCATTTTACCAAACCCACTATGAGTTTCCCGTCGCTATCGTCGTCGGAAACGAAACGCACGGAGTCTCAAAAGAAGTTCTGGACATGGCTGATATGATCGTGGAACTTCCGATGTGGGGCGTCAACAAAAGTCTGAATGTGATGGTGAGTTGTGGGATTATTCTTTATGAAATTATGAAATCCCAAGCATAGATCGAATTAGTGTCATTCCCGCGAAAGCGGGAATCCAGTTTTATAAATCTTAAATACTGGATCCCCGATCGGGTCGGGGATGACAGATACATCAATTATTATGCAGAAAAAAGTGATCGCACTATTGTTGGGAATATTTTTGTTGTTGACGTTCGTTCTGTTTAGTCGGGAAGTGAAGCGCGGGTTTTTAAAGTCCATAGATTTTAACGTGACGGTGAAACTGCAGGACAAAATTTCACCGCGGTTTGATCAGATCATGGATGACGGAGCGATTCTCATAGACCCGATTGTTTCGTCGGTTATTGTATTGGGTTTGACCGGATGGGTGTTTGTGAAAACGCGCGGAAAGAGGAAGCTGTTTGCCGTTTGTATCCCCGTAGCGTTTGTTCTCCTCACCATGGTCGAAGTGTACGGAAAAAATTTTGTCCCGCATGCGGGCCCGCCGTTTTTTATGATTAAAAATCCCACGACCATTTTTCCGCAATTTCATGTCGTGCAGCCGTATTCGTACCCGTCGGGGCATGCTGCGCGGGCGACGTTTATGGGAGTGATCATATTGAGTATTTTGTATCGCGTATTGAATAAAAAAGAAAAGGGAAAAAGAATAATTTCATTATCAGCAGTGGCGGGATATGTGGCATTTATTTACATGAGCCGCATTTATCTGGGGCATCACTGGTTATCTGACATCATCGGCGGGGCGCTTCTGGGTGGAGGGTTTGCACTATTTCCTTTGGCGTTGTTATGAAAAATATGAAAAATAACGCGCTTTTTACGATCTTTCTCGTCGACCTTTAGGGACGGTCCTTGATTACATTGTTCTTACGCTCCAAATATTGCATAGTTTCTTAATGAGGCATATTGACACAAACAATCAAGATCACTCTCGTACGGGGAAAAACATTTATCACGCCCAAGACGCCGATGATTTATTGCGTCAACTTCATTCATGACCATAGATTACCAGTGATCCAATCCTCGCGGATCATGCCTTGCGAGGAGATTTGGAGTCGTGAGATCTTCGGGGTCAAAAAAATCCGGCTAATGGCCATACGCTTGACTGACTCTTGACGCGGGTGATGCGCGTTGCATATAATAGGGAAGCAATGAGAAGGCAAAAGCCGTAAGACCAGAGGTAATAGGGCAGCACCAAACCCCGACCACTGGTCGGGTTTTTCGACTCAAAAGCCGCTCGAGTTTTGAGCGTAGCGAAAACCTCGTACTGAGCGTCTTCGCGAAGTACTTTGACAATCGAATGGTGATAGGAAAGTCAATTTTTATTGAGAGTTTGATCCTGGCTCAGGATGAACGCTGGCGGCGTGCCTTAAGCATGCAAGTCGAACGGAGATTGTGCATAGCACTAAGATAATTAGTGTTTTGTTGCTTCCCTTGATTTGTTATGCGCGAGAGCACTCAGATAAAGTCAGTTATTTTTTTGGCGTATAACAAACGAGTGGAGCAACGATTAATTATTTTCGTGCTATGCATGAAATCAGTGGCGGACGGGTGAGTACAAGCAAGGAACGTACCCTAAACTTCAGTATAGCTCGTCGAAAGACGGGGTAATACGGAATGTTGACGCAAGTCCAAAGAGGCTAACCCCTCGGTTTAGGAGCGGCCTTGTGACTATCAGCTAGTTGGTGGGGTAAAAGCCTACCAAGGCTATGACGGTTAGGGGGCGTGAGAGCGCGACCCCCCACAATGGC
>JBBTTP010000040.1:0-1194 GCA_038064215.1 Patescibacteria group bacterium
TGAATCAATCCCCGTGGGAAATCACGTTTCCATAAATTTCTCCATTGCGTTCCGGTCCGTGCTTATGGTATTCTTCCTCGTATGTCAAAAAAGAAAACCGCACGAGCCGAGGATCTTATGCCTCTGCCGACTATCAATAAAAAATTTCCGATGAAATGGGTGTGGACTGCAATCATCATCTTGGGTCTCGGCGGGTTGGCATGGATGAACAAAAGCATGTTCGTCGCAGCCATCGTGAACGGTAAGCCCATTTTTCGGTGGGAACTCAATAAAACCATGACGTCCCGTTTTGGAACCCAAACGCTCGAAGGGATGATCAGCGAACGGCTGATTGCCGATGCAGCCAAAGCATCCGGTGTTTCCGTGTCGCAGGTTGATGTGAATGAAAAAGTTGCCGACGTGGTGAAAAGTCTGGGCGCCAATGTGAATATCGATGACCTTTTGAAATATCAGGGCATGACGAAATCGGATTTTGAAAATCAGATCCGGATGCAGTTAACGGTGGAAAAAGTGCTCGGCCGGGACCTCGTTATAACCGACACCGACATTGACAATTTTATCGCCACCAACCGTGCAACCCTGGTTTCCACAGAAGCCGCGGCACTCCGGCAGGAAGCGAAAAACGCGCTTACCTCCCAAAAGGTAAGCGAAAAACTTCAACCATGGTTCATGGAGCTGAAAGACAAGGCAAAGATTTTGAGATTCCTTTAAACATTGTGTCATTCCGGCCATCGAGCCGGAATCCAGAGAGAAAACACTGGATGCCGGATCAAGTCCGGCATGACATATAGCATGAAGACTTGGCAAAAACTGCGACAGCACCCCGAATTATGGGAACGGTATTTCATCCGCGAAAAGGTGCTCACGGCAATCCGAAGATTTTTTTTAGACCGCAAGTTCCATGAAGTCGAAACGCCATATCTGACGGGATCGCTCCCGCCGGAATCATACCTCGATATTTTTGAGACGACGCTATTGTCCCGAGACCGCAAGTCCACACGAGCCTTTTTACCAACGTCGCCGGAGCCGTTTATCAAAAAACTTCTCGTTGCAGGTATCGGCAACTGCTTTGCTCTCCCAAAAAGTTTCCGCAATACCGAAGACAAAAGCCGCACGCATAATCCGGAATTTACGATTCTGGAGTGGTACCGCGTTCATGCCGATTACATGGACATCATGGCGGACTGCGAAGAG
>JBBTTP010000041.1:0-4510 GCA_038064215.1 Patescibacteria group bacterium
CCCGGCGCTACCGTCACCTCATATCCTTCCGCGAGGTACGATCCGCCGAAAATATATATGCCCGGGGATAGATACGGCTCATCCAATTTCTGCCCGTTCACATACAGCGCATTTTTATATAACTTCACCGTATCACCCGGCAGACCGATGATGCGCTTGATATAATCAATTTCTTTATTTTTAGGGGATTTGAAAATCACCACTTCTCCCCGTTTTGGATTACGCAGTTTATACTCTATTTTATTGGTGAGGATAAATTCTCCGTTATGAAAATTCGGCTCCATGGATGCACCGTTTATCTCCTGCGGCGACATGACAAAGAGATACACCATAACCAGAAGTGCCAAAAATACCACAATCCCCTGAAGAAAATCAAAAATTCCGGCAACGAGGCGTTTCATCAAATTCATAGTGATGCCTATAATTCAGTGTAGGTGATATAATAAAGGTCGTCAATAAGAAAGATGGTCGGTTAGCTCAGCGGTAGAGCGCTGCATTCACATTGCAGATGTCGAGGGTTCAAATCCCCCACCGACCACCATGGGATACATTTAAGAGAAATAACCTTCCAGGTTACATAGCTTTGAACATCCTCCCATGTCTCGAGTGCCCCGTTCTCGCGTAAAAAATCACCGGTTCCGATGCCCCTGCTCGTCGTACGCATAGGTTTTGCCGTCTTCTTCATCCAATACTGCTTTGTGTGAACCGTCGCAATACGGCTGGTTTTTTGACAAGCCGCACATACAAATCCACACGGACTGCGTTTGCGGTTTTATTTCCAGCGGCACTTTGTCGGTTTTTGTTACCGTTCTGGCCATGGCTGATCACCTCCTTATTCTCATCATAGAGTTTGCCGCGCTTACACGCAACAGCTTAATGTGTAAGGAAAACACTGATTGATTATTTTTTGACCGGAACAAGTTTGTCGCGAAGCGTTTTGAGGATTTTGCTGGTTGTTTCCAGATTGCCGCGGATCACAAATATCACGCGCGCTTCCACTTTTGACTGGGTAATTTTCACCATACCGTTCACCGCCTGGGCTATATCTTTGGCCATCGCATCCAACTCATCGCTATGAATGCGCTCCACGCGCTGGGTCGGCTTTTGATCATACTGGGCTTTCAGGCGCCTCGCCAAATCTTCCGCCCGCCGCACCGATGCGCTTTCAGAGAGGATCGTCTTATACGCCTCGACCATAAGCTTGGTGTCGCCCAAACCGGCGATTGCCCGCGCGTGCCCTTCCGTGATAGCGCCGGAAATAAGCCCGTCTTTTATCGCATCAGGGAGCGCAAGAAGCCGCATGGTATTGGAAACGTAGGATTCACTTTTCGCGATGCGTTTTGCAATTTCCATAAGCGGCAAACCAAATTCTTCAATCAGACGCTGAAACGCCTGCGCGCGCTCTATGGGGTTGAGGTCTTCTCGCTGGACATTTTCCACGATCGCCATCTCCAGCATTCCCTTGGTAGTCGTTTCTCTTATTACCACCGGCACCGTGGTCAGGCCCGCAAGCCTTGAAGCCCGCCACCTGCGCTCTCCGGCGATTATCTGATAGCCAGCCGGAGTTTTTGCTACCACGAGCGGTTCGATGATGCCGTGTTCTTTTATGGAATTGGATAATTCGCGCAGACTCTCCGGGGAGATAAGTCCTCGCGGCTGTAAAGGGTTCGGTTGAACCAGCTCAATATCCAGATGTAACACCTGTTGTGTATCAGACATGAGTACTACGTCTTGGGCAGGACCGAGACAAATTGTTTTCCGCGTCTTGTGCTAAAAGCGACCGCGCCGCTAGCGAGAGCAAATATCGTATAGTCTTTCCCCATGCTGGTGCCGGCTCCCGGACGGACTTTCGAACCCCGCTGGCGGATGATAATATTGCCGCTCGATGCCAGTTGTCCGCCATAAATTTTCACGCCGAGACGCTTGGATGCTGAATCTTTATTTCCTTTGGCTACTCCGCCTGCTTTAATGTGTGCCATGTTTTTGTAATACGAAAAATTCGCGCCTTACAATTGCCTGCGGCCTACTATATTCTATAGGACCGTGGAGCGTAGTATACCCAAGGTTTTCACACCTGTCAATCACTTTTTTCACGAAAAACATTTTGTCCTCGATTCTATACTCCGGCAGCGCAATGACAACCCGACCCAATGGTTTCAAAACTCTGTACCAGTCTCGAAGACATCCGATATACAATTTTTCCAATCCTTTTATCGTATTTTTTATGTTTTCAAATTTTATATCGGCCGATCCCATGAAAGGCTCAGTAACAATTGCATCAATAGATTCCGGCTTCAGGTGTTCCGACACGTGCGTCGCATCACTCACAAAAAATTCATAAGAGGACCTCTTGCTATGCAAGAGGTCCTCTTGAGAAAATTCAATATTTTTTTTTGCCTTTTCGATTACTTTTTCAGATATATCACTTCCCACCACACCCCAACCTGAAGCAATGCTTCCCCCAGTATCGTCCCCATCCCGCAAAAAGGATCAAGGAGTGTTAATCTTAGAGTGGATCCCGGCTCAAGGGCCGGGATGGCGCGCATCGCAAGATTAACAGCCATCCGCGCCACCTTGGGCGGCAGCATGCCGGACTTGGGGTCCGCAAACGGCCGGCCGTAATCACGCCTATTCCAGGATGCAAAATCCTGTACCGCTACGGTCTTTGCCAATAAAAATTCCGCCTGATGTTTAACAATTATTACATCAATAAGGTCATTTTTTACAATCACCACACTGGAAAGCGCGCTCCCGTGACGGGGTTCGACAAAGCGCACCCGATGCCCCTGTGATTCCAGTATTGATTTCGTTTTCTCCAAAAATGTTCGGGCCACTGGTTGGTCTCCTTCACCAACGCTCACTCCAAACGTCAACCGTTTATCATGAAGCTCACCGGCTACCACGGAAGCCACAGCATCCGGCGTCACTGATGATACAGAAGCGGCAATGGTCGCAATTTTTACCACGCCGCCGAGCTTCTGCACCCAGTCTATAGGGGTGAATCCCTTTGCCTCAAATTCCTGTTTTGTCACAATGGCCGAATCCTCTAAGAATTGTTTTGCGTTTGGGAAAAAAGTCAGAAGCTCTACCTCAGCGAGTTTTGGCGTCCTGCCGAAAAAAAATAAGTAATCGCTCATGCCTTGCTGATTGCAAGAATTTGCAACTCGGTAAGATGTGCCCGAAATCCGATATGCCTGCGATGCCGGACTTTGGATTTATACCGCAGCACGTCTATTTTTTCTCCTTTTTTCTGTTTGGCGATTTTTGCTTTTACCGTCATCCCCTTTACTGTCGGCGTGCCAACCGTTGTTTTTGGGCCGTCAGACACGAGAAGTACTTCGTCAAACGTCACCGTATCTCCTTCTGCACCCAGTATTGAATCGACCACAATGGTCTCACCCGGCGTTACGGTATATTGTTTCCCGGCGATTCGTACGACTGCAAACATATGGAGCTATTCTACCAAGATAATCAGCGGATTGCAATCAAAATACCAAAAGACATGGCGATAGAAAGGAGAGAACTGCCGCCATAAGAAACCAGCGGCAAGGTAATACCGGTCACGGGAATGATCCCCATATTCATGCCGGCATTGATAAAAATCTGGCTTAAGAGCATGGCAAAAAGACCAACTGCATAGGAAAAATGAAACACATCCTGCACCCGCCCGCGCACTAAGGGCGCAATGATCCGCCATAATAGAAATGCATAGCCCAAAAGAAGTACCAGTCCCCCTATGAAACCCAGCTCTTCGACCAGCGTCGCAAAAATAAAATCCGTGTGAAACTCCGGCAAAAACCGTAAATGGCTTTGCGTACCCATGCCCAAACCGCGACCAAAGAGCTGTCCGCTTCCCACGGCAATCACTGCCTGCAGGGCATTGTACCCTGCTCCTTTCGGGTCGAGCGCCGGGTTGAGAAACGTGAAAATGCGCGCTTTCTGATACACGGCAAGCATCCGCCAGACAACCGGCAACAATAGAATTATGGCTGCCGTTGCACCTGCAAGCATGCCCACTGATACGCCGGAGGCCACGAGCATGGTCAGCCACATCCCGGCATATACTAACGATGTCCCCAAATCAGGCTGCCGGAATACCAGGGCAAACGGAATAAATAACAGAATCACATGGATTGGCAGAAACCGGAAATTCCTGGGAGAATATGCCGCCATCGCCCGAGCAAATGCTAAAAGAAGCAGTGGTTTTATAACTTCCGAGGGCTGCAGCAATTGCAGGCTTCCGATAAAAATCCATCGGTAGCTGCCCCGGATGCTGGGTCCGAAAAATGGAATGACAAGCAGTAACAGCGCTACCACATAGCCTGCGGGTGCCAGCCACCAGAGAATGGTTCGGTCAATCCGGGAAAAAAGAACCAAAACGACGCCGGCAATACCGAGATACAGCAATTGCTGAAAAAACAGAGACCGGTCTATGGTCAGAAGTAAAAAAAGTCCGAACGCACCCAACCCCAAAAGAAGCAGTGCCGTCAGCCAGTCGAAATGGTCAATG
>JBBTTP010000042.1:0-2962 GCA_038064215.1 Patescibacteria group bacterium
TGCCGACACTTCTTTGTCTCCTATTATACCCATATACGGGACTTTTTGTAAAGTAGCTTCGCGGATTTTGGCCTGCATGGATTCATTTTTATCATTGATTTCAACCCGGAAACCAGCATTCCTCAATTTTGCAGTCATTTGCAGAGCCACTTCATTATGTCGCTGGGCGATGGGAATAAGCGTAATCTGCACCGGAGCAAGCCACAATGGGAATGCGCCGGCGTATTGTTCGATCAGAATTGCCAAAAACCGGTCAAAGGAACCTAAAATTGCTACATGCAGGACTGCCGGGCGTTCGAGTTTGCCTTCTTCATTGACATAGTTCATGTTAAAATTTTCGGGTTGGACGAAGTCCAGTTGGCACGTCGTAAGCTGCCATTCGCGGCCCAATGCGTCTTTTACCATAATATCGATTTTGGGTCCATAAAATGCTGCTTCGCCTTCACCCACAAAATATGGAATATTGCGCTTTTTTACTGCTTCCACCAGTGCCTCTTCTGCTTTATCCCAGTTTTTCGGCACTCCCATATATGTATCCAGTGTTTTGGGGTCGCGGACGGAGATGCGGGCCCGATAATCAGAAAATCCGAATTTCTGGAAAATAAATACTGCCAGATCCAATATTCTGTCTATTTCCTGGGCGATCTGATTGTGCCGGATAAAAATATGGCTGTCATCCTGCGTGAGTGCACGGACGCGAAGCAACCCATTGAGTTCCCCTGCTTTCTCAAATCGGTACACCGTGGCATTTTCCGCGATGCGCAGCGGCAATTCGCGGTAACTGCGCGGTCGTACCAGATAAATCTGAAAATGATGCGGGCAATTCATGGGCTTGGCGACGTATTCTTCATCATCAAGCTTCATGGGATTAAACATGGCATCGTATTTTTGCCAATGCCCGGATTTTCGGTACAGATCACTTTTTGCTATATGCGGCGTCCAAACAAATTGAAAGCCGCGCTGTTCTTTTTCTTTTGTCAGCCACGTCTCGAGCGCACGTCGCAAGAGAAATCCTTTTGGTTGGTAAATAGGAAATCCGCTCCCTGCTTCCTGGCTGATGAGGAACAGCTCCTGTTGTTTCCCGATTTTTTTGTGGTCGCGCTTTTTGGCTTCTTCCTGTTGCCAAAGGTGTTTATCGAGCTCTTCTTTAGATGGGAAACACGTGCCATAGATCCGTGTGAGCATTTTGTTTTTTTCACTCCCCCGCCAATATGCCCCGGCGACTTTTAACAGTTTAAAGTGCTTAAGTTCTTTATTTGGGTGCTCACAATGGCCTCCACGGCACAAATCCCAGTAATCGCCGGATTTGTAGAATGACAGGGTCTCGCCCTGTCCTGAAAATTCATCGATAAGTTCGTGCTTGTAGGGATTATCCGGGTACTCTGCTTTGGCTTTGTCCGGTGAGAGCTCGTGACGGTCAAATGATTTCCAACTTGGGAGAAGGTCGTGCATTTTCGCCTCGATCTTTGGTAAGTCATCTTCCGATATCTTCGTTTCTCCGAAGTCAAAGTCGAAGTAGAATCCGTTTTCGATAGCAGGTCCGATCGTCCGCTTTGCGTTGGGCCAAAGATCTATAACAGCCGCCGCTAACAGGTGAGCGGTTGAGTGCCGCAGGTTATTCAGATAGTCGTTGTCATTATTTTTCATAAAAAAAAGTCACCCGTTCTCGTTGGAACCTCCGATTCGGAGGTGGTTCCATCCAACGTTGGTGACTTAATTCTCTTCTTTTCGCGGAAGTCGCGCTTCTCTGGTGCGGTTGGTGAGTCCGCGTCAATGAGAAGATTATCTGTAGTATAGCAGGTTTTCTTTTCGGGTCAAGAAGGAGTTTTATCGCGACATTGCCTCTTCAATACCCTACTTGTGGCTCTGGTGTGTATTTTAGATGCGTAAGGCACGTAATGAGCTCCCTTGAGCCATAAGCCGTTTTCATGCAGGATGAGTTCTATAAAGTACATCAATCATTTCCGGAGAATAATAAGATCGAATATTAAATTGGCTATATGATTTTGATGATGGGCCAGAGGCAATTTTAACTAACTTATCCTGAGTTGCTCTCTCTGGCTGGAAAAAAATATCGTCATGATACTTCTTGGGAACATCAAAGAATGTATAAATTAAATCATTAACCTGAAATACTAAATCATTTAAATTATCTGACTCAGTAAATACTTCATAATCAGGAAGTCTTGCGAGCAAAGCGCCGCTTTCTCCTTTTATTACAGAGACTTTTATTCTATCTGGTAGCTTTGGAAAATCCGTAGTTTTTTTCATATAAACGTTATTATTGCACATTTAGTAAGCTAGCGCTACCCTCTCTGCCCGCGGGGTTTGGGGATAAAGGGCTTGATGAGAGGAACCTCGGTTGGTTTGTTTTTAAAGGTGAAAAGAATTTTGTCAATGTAGTTTGCTATATCTTCAAAGTAGGAAACGTCCGTCACGATGACATCTTCGTGTTCACTCATCTGTGGGGCGATTTCCACCGTGCCTATCCCCAAGCTACGGGAGAAGAAATTGGGGGAGAAGCCTTTAGACTTGAGCGCTTCACTCCAAAACAATGATCGTTTGGTCTGAAAAAACGGCGAGACCACTTCAAAACGCATAATCCTCCGGTCAGTAATATAGGTCTTGGACTGGTCAAAGACTTTACCATTCCACCAGACAGAAGCAGCGATAAGCAATAGACTCATTGCTAGACCAGTGATTCTTAGTAGCGTGGCGAATGCCGGGGCGACCCCTGCAGTCAAAAGAAGTACGAAAAAGAGGGAGAGGGCTAAAAGTATGATGCGTCCGATCGCCAGGTATTTGGCTATAGGATGGGGATGAATCTCATAGAGGATTCGCTCGCCTTCCTGTTGTCCGTCAAAAATAATGGTGTTCATGAGGACTATTATACCGTAAAACTATAGACGTGCGAGTCGCGGTCCTCCTCGAGACGTTTGAGAGACGGAAATATGAAGCTGTT
>JBBTTP010000043.1:0-9123 GCA_038064215.1 Patescibacteria group bacterium
ATAGTCCATACCCACAATAGTTATGTGCTCGAGAATCGTAACTCTAATATAACCATTCAATTAGCTTGTATTATCAAGGATTTCTCTGACTTTAGGTTTGTCGCTCAAGTCAGGGAAGAAATGGACAATATCAAAATCTGAAATATTGGCTAATCTGAATAATAAAAGCCTTAATTCTTTCAAATAAGCTCATTTTATTATTAATCGGAGTAACAGCATAATCATCAAATGACGGCCACCAAAAGGATCGCACAGTACCTGTTATTTTTTGTTTTACCATAGGGATAGTGTTGTCTATAATTTTGTCTTTATTAATAACAATTTCTTTAGTAGTGCCTAATGGATATAAAGAATCGCAAGACTGAAACGACTTTTCTCCATCAATGTATGATGTTCTGTTGATTAAAACTTTCAATGAATAACGTTCTGAAACACCGGTGGCCATGTCAGTAGGCCCTCCCGATCCACTATTATTTTGGGCATCTAAATGTATTACTTCTTGAATAATGCCTTCTACATAACACCGTGGTGCAGGTGCAGGAGGAGAAGCAAACACCCTATCTGTTTTTGATTGAAAAATGATAAGACTCAAAATTATTGAAACGAACAGTAGTTTTTTATGCATAATAATCTTGGTATATTAAGTGCCAACTGGCTCCCCCGACTGGATTCGAACCAGTAACCTTCATCTTACAAGAACCCTTCTGTTACCAAAAGGCTTGGACTATCTCATGTCCGATCTTAAAGATCGAGACTCGGGTATATAGTCTCTACACATTTATCCTTCGACTTCGTTCAGGACGAGTTCTTCGAAGAAATTTAGCTCGGGATTGTCCGGACGATGACGTAGTCATAATGTCCGGAGTCCCCCGAATTAGCCCGATTTTTCAATCCCGCTTACACGGGAAAGCTGCCTATCTCGACAGGATGCCGCGCTACCATTGCGCCACAGGGGAATGTAAAAGAACTTTGTTATTATATCACGGATCACGGACTATTCCACCAATCCAGCCTTTAATAGTCCTAATCAATATCACATCAGAAACATAAAATGTAAATACGCCAAAATGATGAATGTTTTTTCTAATTTTCTTGCTATCTTTCTTATCTTGCGCAATATAGGTTTTGTAAAAATGAACTATTGGAATACCTGTCACCTTTGACCAATACTGTTTTGCCTTTATCTCACTTAATCCATCGTGAAGCCAAATAGCACCACGAAACTTATCTTTAAGAACTTTACCAAACTCCTTAAACCATCGAATCATAAAACGTATGATTTCAGGATTGGCATTCGCAAACGCGCACCCCCTATCGCTCTTCGTTCCCTCTGCTGCATAAAACGCGATTCCTGCTATAAATCGATCACGCTTTGTTAATTTCCCAACCTCCTTAACGCCTTGCCGATAGAGAGTTTCCGTCTCTTGAAGCCTGTTTGCTTTCTTTCGATTTGCAGCAATTATGCTTCCTCTAAGGGCGCCTGTTTTTTTGGATTGATATAGCTTAAAAAGTTGCGGCTCGGTAAGTTGAATATCTTTACACCAATCGGAAACCGTAGCCTTTGGCAGGTTTAGCGCCGCAATAATTTCATTGTATGACTTACCACCTTTGCGCATTTCCTGAGCCTTTAATTTTAATCCTAATCTGCCATAATACCCCATGTAACAAGCATACATTTCGATTCTTGGTTTGTCAACTGACTAATATACTTATAGTTTGTACGGTTCTTTACTGTTACAATCTGTATATGAATTACCAGGGAATAATCATTGCCGAAAGCCTGAGTGACCCATCAATCCTCCAAGACGTCAAAATACTTGCAACAAAGATTGAAGATATCACACAGAAACACCAAACGCCCTGGCTCAAACAGTGGACGCTCCATACTATCGAGATCCCGGAAGAAAAAGGAGACGAATTTGCGCAAAAAGTCAGCAGGTCGTTTGACAACAATCACCCCGTTTGGTATGGGGATTTTAAAAACGATATCTACCACTTCATCATCTTTTCCCACCGAGTTTTTAAAGTAGATTTGAGTAACCCAGGCCTCTATAAAGAGGCAAAATTATACGGCATATCACTAGGCATCCCAAACTATCAACTGGATTTCGCTTGACAAAGTGCATAGTTAAATGTATAGTTAAATGTATATGAACATGATTACCACAACAGAGCTTCGGACCCAAGTTCCTCTCATTCTTAGCCTTCTAAGTCGCGGCGAAACGGTCGATCTTATCCACCGATCTAAGCTTGTGGGGGAAATTAAGCCAAAAAAGTATGCGGGCAAGGTCTTGACTGCCGAAGGCATTGAGCGCATCATTGCCGCTGCAAAAAAAATGAATCTTCCAAAGCTTACGCAGAAACAAATGGAACGAAACTACCGCGAGCACATCATAAAAAAATATGGCAAGGGTCTTTCTTGATACGAACGCCTATATCGATGCGGTGCATCGGAAGACAGAAATCAATAGACAATTTACTGGTCACAAAGTATTTTATTCCACGCTCTCTACACACATTCTCTTCTACGCATCGAAGTTAAAAGTTCCACACAAGGCTACATATGCTACCGAAGAGGAATTTGAAGTTATTGACTTCACATCGTCCATACTAAAGAATGCACTAACGGGCCCAACGCCTGATCTGGAGGACAATATCCAACTCCACTCGGCAGCGGAGGCGGAGTGTGACTATTTCCTGACCTCGGACAAAAAGCTCCTTGCTATGACCTACTTCGGCAAAACCAAAATCGTGAGAACACTTTAAACTTTATACAAATAACCACACGGTGAAGACGGTGGCGGTAACAAAAGAAAGTTGGGTGATTGTACGTGCTGCTCGCGGGCCGAAGAATTCGCTTAGACGGACAATCAGAACAAACGCGATAAAAATCGTTGTTAAGATTGTTAGCGGCGGGAGAGAAGCGATACCTTGGGTCGAACCCGCTCCCCGATCGGCAAACCACGGACCCCATCCTGAATATTTAAGGATGATCATGTGGAAGGCTACTGCAACAAATGCGAGTCGCGCGCCCCAATACTGGAGCTTCCACCACATCCGCGTTCCAATCGCCCGCTCCACAGACGCGACGGAAAGAATAAGAAGAAAAAACATGACGACTAAACCCGCAAGTCCTGCATAGGCAGAAAGCGGTTGACTCGCATAAAATCCCCATGGTCCCCGGCGGGCAAGAGGAAACATCGAGAGGTACACATGCGCTACTCCGGTAAAAAATGTAAGGACTCCCAGTTCTTTACGATATTTAAGGGCGTGATCAAATAGAGTAAAAAGTCGTGACAACGGCCCTAAGAGAAGGACTATCCCAAGGAGAAATAACGTGCTCGTGGCGAGACTTTTATTAAACGATGACAATCCTTCCACTCCATAACGCACTACTGCGTATCTGTACACGAACCAAACTGTTACCGCGGTTACTGTCGCCGCCACCGCATACTGCCGGACACTCTCGCCGTTTGCCGAAACTTTTTGTTGCACCCGTTTCTTTGCCATTGCATTTAGTATAGACTCACTGGTGAAAAAACAGCAAGAAGCTGATAACTTCTGCGCAAGGCTTCCTACCCCTCGGGAGACTGCAATGCATCTCACCGAAATTTGAAAAAGACCACGTTTCCAAGAAGAAGAAACGGAAGCAAACCATCAGGAAACAGATAAGCAATACGCGCGTTCCCGCTGAATGGAAGATAGAAATATATGATTGCCGCGATTGCGACACATATTCCGTATGCGATCTGCCTTGGTACTCTGATGGGGGACGTCATTGGCTCCGGCAACATCGTAAAGGCGAAAAAGAGGATGGTAGGGTCGCTCATTGTCGCAAGCGGTGAGACGTGATTTTGCAAGAAAAGAAGAACGGAGTACGTAAGGAGAAATGAACCAATGCCCCCAAAGCGTTTCATCCGTATGCCGGAAACACAAAAAGGGAGTACGAGCATAAGGAAGGCAACAATATTCAACGGAGCCAATTTTAAAACTTGAAATGATACTCCCCACCAGCTTACTGTATCACGGAGAAATATATTCCCCACAACAAGCCCGATTGCTGCAGGATTAAAGATATGACGATGGGAAACTTGTATAACGTGTTTTGATGCTGATGCAATGACCGAGATGAAAAAAATGCCGTACCACGACAGATGAGGATTGATGGTAAGACCCAGAATAAGGCCGGTGACCATTGCGGCGTACGGTACAAAGAGCGTGCGTTTCCGCACATACACAAATAATAGATCGGAAACAACAGTAAAGAAAATAGCAAAAATGACTATTCTCGCTACGGTCAATAAGGGGTAATATGACAATGTTGAAAGAACGATCAGAAATAAGATAAGTACAAATTGAACTTTTGGAATACAAAATTGTTGAAGAAAACCCATATCTTATATTATGTCACATCACCTTCTCATCATCTTCGGCAAACCGGGAGCCGGGAAATCGTATGTCGCTGATATCGCGGCCCACTCCTTTGGCTACTTCTCCCACAACGGTGATACGGATATCCCGACAGATATGAAAGATGCGCTCTTTCAAAAAAAAGAAATTACCGATACCATGCGGCGGCAATTTCTGGACACCATGATCACATCCATCACTACACTTTTAAAAACGCATGACAACCTTGCCGTCCACCAAACTTTTATAAAGAAATTTATGCGAAAAAAAGTACTCGACGCATTCCCCTATGCAAAATTTATTCTGGTCGAAACAGATGATGCTATTCGGGAACAACGGTATATGAAGCGCGACTATTTCAACCTCGGGCTTGGATATTTGCGCCACATGTGTTCACTTTTTGAACAACCACGGATACTTCACTCGGTCATAAAAAACAACACGGATGGAACAACTGATGTGATCAAACAGCTACAAAAGGTATTTACTCGAGGTAATCCTTGAGCTTTTTGCTGCGGGACGGGTGACGGAGTTTGCGCAGCGCTTTCGCCTCTATCTGCCGGATGCGTTCGCGGGTGACACCAAACTGCGCGCCCACTTCCTCCAGCGTCCTGGGCCTGCCGTCTTCCAAACCAAACCGAAGGATCAGAACTTTTTTCTCGCGGTCGGAAAGCGTCGTCAACACTTCTTCCATGTGTTCTTTCAGAAGCTGCCGTGATGTTTGATCGTACGGCGTGGGACCCGGATCGGATATAAAATCTCCCAAATGACTGTCTTCTTCGTCGCCAACCGGCGTCTCAAGACTCGTCGGCTCCTGAGACACCTTCATAATCTCCCGGACTTTCGTCACGTCCACTTGCATGACTTTGGCAATTTCTTCAGGCGTGGGTTCCCGGCCCAAATCCTGCATGAGGCGTCGGCTTGCGCGCACGTAACGGTTGATCGTTTCCACCATGTGCACAGGGATCCGGATGGTACGGGCCTGATCCGCTATGGCCCGGGTAATGGCCTGACGGATCCACCAAGTCGCATACGTGGAAAACTTGTAGCCTTTCCGCCAGTCGTACTTTTCCACCGCGCGGATCAATCCCTGGTTTCCCTCTTGAATGAGGTCCAAGAGACTCATCCCCCGGCCGATATATTTTTTGGCTATAGAGACGACGAGCCGCAAGTTGGATTCCGTGAGCTTCTTCTTCGCCCGCTTGTCGCCTTTTTCGTAGCGTTTCGCAAGTGAAATTTCCTCAGCGAAGGTGAGAAGCGGCACGCGGCCGATTTCTTTCAGGTACATGCGCACCGGATCCGATACCCCCTCAGCAGTAGCCCGGGCAAGTGCTTCTATTTCTTTTTCCAGATCCTGAATGCTTTTGCTGGCTTCTTTTTCTATATCTGCAGAAGTTGTTTCAAATACATCTATGCCCGCGCGGATAAGTTTGTCGTACAGCGCGTCGAGATCTGCGATATGCAGTTCCGGCTTGGGGAATAAAAAGAGGATATCATCCTGGGTTACAAACCCGTTGGCTTTTCCTTCGCGAACGAGATCAGCTACCGTCGCTAGTGTTTTTGTTTTTGTCATACATCCGATAGCCCCTGCCTGCAACACATGCAAACAATGAGCGTCGCTTACCGCTAGTATACCAAGTTCAGGCTGACTTTTCCAGACGTTTGCGCGTATCGGTCCAAAGCCGGAGTGTATCATGGAGACTTGCGGACTCCGTGTCAGTAAGATCGCTCTCTTGAAGCTTTCTCCCGGTTTCGGCAATTTTCCGAAGTGCTATGGCTAATTCCAAAGACCGGAGCGCTTCCTGCCATTCGCGGAAAAATCGATCCGGATCTTCTACAATATCGCCAATATCCCATAAAAATGCTTCATCCAGTGTCGGCAACAGTTCACGGGGAAGCTCCTGGGCAAATTCGGCAATCTTGAAGGTATGTCCTGCCAAAAAATCAGACAGGTGCTGCAAAATTTTTGCCACCGCCGGCTGGGAGATGTCAGAAACCGCGACATGCTCCGTGAATTGGCCAAGCAACTCGTTCGCGCTGCCCTGCAAAAGAAGCGCCAATAGATACACTTCTAGTTTTTCCGGACGGGTCCTAGGCAAAACCTGCGGTCAATCGTCTTTCTGCCCGCCAAATCCCGCACCTTTCACTATCTTTCGCATCCCATCCGACAACGTTTCTTCGTTGGTGTCCAATAATTTTGCCAGTTTTTTGACGTAATGACCCTGCACAATCGCATTGTCTATCCCTGCAAATATCGGCAGCAATTCTGCGCTGATTTTTTTCTTACCGAATGCTGTGGCCGCATCATGACGTTTGAGTGCAGAAGAAAGAAAATAATCGTACACTGGTATGGCATCTTTTACCGCTTTTTTAAGAAGAGCCGGGCTTTCCCGTGCGGCCTCATCCGGATCTTTACCGGACGGCAAGATCACCACTTTTAGGTCCAATCCTGCTTTATCCGCCAGCTCTATTCCGCGCCTGGCTGCCGCATCCCCTGCCAAGTCACTATCGAGCGCAAACGTTACGCTTTCAGAAAATCTGCGCAACAGATGAACGTGTCCTTCGGTGAGTGCTGATCCCTTAATCGCCACCACGTTGCCAATACCTGCCTGAAATGAAGAAATGACATCCAGCTCTCCCTCCATAACCACCGCTTCATTTTCTTTTTGAATCGCTGCTTTCGTGACATCGAGTCCATACAATACATTTCCTTTTATGTAAACCGGCGTTTCCGGTGTATTGATGTATTTTGCCTCTTTCTCATCCGGATTTAAAACTCTGCCGGCAAACCCCACGACATGACCCCGGTGGTCTTTCAGCGTAAACATGACCCTTCCCCGGAACCGATCATAATATCCCTGACGCTCTGACGCATTGACGCGCTGACGCCGTATCACCAATCCCGCCTGCTCTAATAATTCTTCTTCATACCCCTTTTTCTTCAAAAACTTCAATAGCCCGTCCCAGCTATTCGGACTGTAACCCAAGGTAAAAGTTTTTATGGATTTGTCTGATACCTCACGATTTTTTAAATACTCCCGAGCGTGCTCTCCCAATGCATGTTTTGTAAGAAGATAATGGTAAAACTCACTGGCCAGATGGTTGACTTCTAAAATCTTTTCTTTCGTTTTCGCCTGCGGTGTATCGGCGATTGTTCTGGTTAACGTGACGCCGGCCTGACTTGCCAATTCATCGAGCGCTTCGGGAAAATCCACATGGTCGTACTCCATCACAAACGTAAAAATATCTCCGCCTTTGCCGCAATTTGCCACAGCAAAACCTGAAGTAACATACGAATGATCTAAGCCAACCATCAGATTATAAACCGGACCACTGTATTGTTTTTGAGATACTTGCGAAATAGGAAGTATCCACCATTCATTTTTGTGTCTATCTACATAGGTCGCTGTATATTTACTCTTTGCCGTCTCTGACCAAGATACGGAGTATGCTTCCCGATGGTGTACACCCTCTTTATCTATTTTTGACTCCTGCACTGTGAGCGTCGGAAACACGTTATTTCGCAAAAGCATATCGACAATTTGTTCTGCTAAAACTCTGGAAACAGTAGTAATTCCTTTATGGTGATGCTTCGAACGATTAGCCTTAAATATATATCCATCACCTCGAAAAATTGCATCGAGGAGAATACATTGTTTTTGAGGTGGCAGTTCCTGACAGATCCAAGGAATATGTTTCTGATCAGCTCCCTTTCCGCAAAACGTCTCGAATGTGTCCGCAAGTATTGAATGACAAACAGTAATCTCGAGTCCAGTTTTCCCCCGCTTTCTTCTGTGAATTGATGCAGATAAACCAAACACGTGCTTTATAAGATAAACTATATCCGAAGCAAACGCTTCTTCATGACTTCCAAGACTAAAACGGATGTATGCTCGGTGGCTGCTTCCCTCCGCTATGTAGTAGCCCAACAACTTCAACAACGCTTCATCAAGAGATGGCTTCAGGGGAATAGTCCGCGGAACAGGTCCAAAGTGAGAAAATTTTGTTCGGTATACTGATAAATCGATCGTTGCAATGTCAACAATGTTCCTTCGAATTGGGTAAAGTAATAAGTCATCTCTCTGCAAATCTCCTGCATTCTTTTCTTGTATGGGAAAATATCTAGAAAGTAAAGTGTAGTACCTCGGACTTTCTTTTCCCCAACGATTTTCATATGCTCGAATCCGTTTGGTGAAGTATTTATACCGTTTTTGAGTAGAAGCGCCACCAATTACATATACACGGTGATCTGTGGTAAGACGAACAGGAGTCTTTAATTTTGCAAGAGTTATCTCAGCTACCTCCCCCTCATATTGACGCTCCATAACCATCCTAATCTTCCGAATATTCCCTTTGCCTGAAATGACCCAATGGTCTGTATCCAGAGCCTCTATGGTATGTAATCCAAATGGTGTTTTTACCAATTCTCCCGGTGGAAAACACCCGAAACAGTGGTACGTCTGCCGGTCAGGAGACACTATGAATGATGGTGTCTTTTCGTTGTGAAACGGACACAGACTTTTGAAATTGCGGCCTGCTTTTTTGAGCATCACGCGCTTGCCGACGATATCAACAATATTCAAACGGGATTTGATTTCTTCTACGTCAGACATACCAGGGCAACTATACCACGAAGCATCATGAAGTTCTAACAAGCTAAGGCTTCACTCCCACAAAATCTATTTTGGGAAATATTTTTTTCACTTCCGCCCA
>JBBTTP010000044.1:0-6112 GCA_038064215.1 Patescibacteria group bacterium
GGCCGGCAGGTGGCGGCGCTTCTTACGAAAGTGACGGACAATTTGACGCAGGCACTGCATAGTGTTACCGGTGAGCCGCAGCTGTTTTATGACGCGGTACTACTGAAAAAAGATGCAGTAGTCGCGAGCATGAGTTTGGATGGCGACACGTTGGGACTGGCGGATCCTGCGACCAAAACCGTGTATCAGCTGACCATTCCATCGAAAAATGGGCAGATCGTCGCCGGTGGAGATTCGTTTACCCGTGCAAGCCATATCGCGGCACGCGGAGACTTTTTATACGTGTTGACGGATAACGGCATTGCATCAGTGTCGGTACGGGAGAAAAAAACAATTGATGCATTGATTAAGAAGGATAGCCAATGGGGCACGATTGCCTCGATGGCAACATTTGGCGGTAATCTGTATCTTTTGGATACGCAAAAAAGCAGAATTTGGAAGTATGTAGCCACAGACACCGGTTTTTCGGAGACCCGCGAATATCTGAACCCCGATTCTTTGCCGGATTTATCGCGCGCCACCAGCATGGCGATCGATGGGTCGGTATGGATTGGGACGAGTGATGGGAACATTATGCGTTTTGGCCAGGGCCGCGAGTTGACGTTTGTGCCAAAGGGTGTGGAGCCCGGGTTTGGTAAACGCCTCACGGTTTTTACGAGTGACGCTTTGAAGAATGTATACGTACTTGATACCGATACCAAACGCGTGGTGGTGTTGGATAAAGATGGCGTATACCTTGCCCAATATGTCTGGACGGGTCAGCTTATCCCCACCCAACTCGTTGTTTCGGAAAAATTCAAGCTCATCTTGCTTTTAGCCGATGGAAAACTCTATAGTATTGAGCTTAAGTGATCCTTTTGGGGTCATCCCCGCGCACGCGGGGATCCAGAGTAAAATAGCTAGATTCCCGCTTTCGCGGGAATGACAACTTGGTGAGGTGTTATGAAAATCGTACATAAAAAAGCATTGTTTGATTACGATATCGCAGACCGTTTTGAGGCGGGGATCGCCCTTACCGGACATGAGGTAAAGTCCGTGAAGGGCGGGCACGCAAATCTGGACGGTTCGTTTGTGCGGATCATTGGTAATGAAGCGTATCTGGTGCATGCGCAGATTTTTCCCTACGTCTACGCCCGTCCGCCAGCTGGCGGATATGATCCCAGGCGGACGCGGAAACTGCTTCTCCACAAAAAGGAAATTGTCAGCCTCAAGAGTAGGATTGATGGGGCCAATTTGACCCTGGTGCCGCTTTCCTGGTATACTACAGGCTCCCTGATAAAGCTCGAGATTGGCTTGGCCCGCGGCAAGAAGCAGTATGAAAAGCGTGAAGCCAAGAAGCGGGAAGATCAAAAGAGAGAACTAGAAACCGAGTTTCGGGGGAAGGTAAAGTAAATCTTGGGCCAGATTTGAGGAGTTTTACGACGAAAACCTGGTCCTGAGGAGTCAGCCAGCCGGCGGACGACGAAGGGGATGAATGATTCGACGGAAGATGTACATTGACAACGGCAAGCCGGCGACGACAAAAGAGCCGTAAAACTTTGTTACAACATATCTGCTGATTTATCAGACAGAAAACAGGCACTCCGTGAGGAGCTCGCAGCTTTGCGAGCGTACTTTTTCGGTGCGCCTTCTCAATTTGCGCAACTTTCATTAGCTGCGTAATGACAGACGTTTAGCGATAATTTTTTTCAGCGGATTGCGCTAGGCGGAAAAACAGCTGAAACGTCAGGAATCGGTTTGTGACCGGCCGGTTCCGGAGTACAAAGGTCGCGCCTTTGGTGAATCGCAGTTGTCCATTTCTGCCGCCAAAGAATAAACGGACTACGCTTGTAGATGTTATTGGTGTACGCTTTCGGACCCGGGCTCACCCCCGGCATCTCCACCAGTGTGAATATTCTTGACCTCATCTTCCCCAAGCGGTGCGTTGGGTGCGGAAGAATTGGGACATATTTTTGTCCGCGGTGTATTTCCACTATTAAAATAATTGAGACTGCAATTTGTCCGGTGTGTGAGAAGCCAGGGATAGACGGCGCCACGCATCCGGGGTGCAAAACGCGCTATGCGCTCGACGGATTCACGAGTTTTTTCCGTTACGACGGCGTGGTGCGAAAGGCGATTAAAGCGATAAAGTATCGCTCTGTTTTTGATCTTGCTCAGGCATTTGTCGACCTCGTGCCTTCTGTGTTTTTTTCCCAACTATCAACGATGAACCGTCAACCATTCATTCTCGTCCCCATTCCGCTCCACCCGTCCCGTTTTCGGGAGCGGGGATTTAATCAGGCAGAAGCCATGGGGCATATCGTTGCGAAGCGATTGCATGTTCCGGTTGTGACCGATATACTGCGGCGGGTGAAAAAGTCGACACCGCAGGTAGAAATGAAAAGTAAAGACGCGCGGCTCAAAAATATGGACGGTGTATTCGCTGTGAACGCTGACGCAATGAAGCATCGACCTGCCCGCAATGCTTCCAGCATAGCTGATGCAGGCGGGCGCATTGATGCAATTCTTTTGTTCGATGATGTATTTACCACCGGAGCCACCATGCGGGCCGCGGCGAATGTACTCAAACGGGCTGGAGCACCGTTTGTGTGGGGCGTGACGATGGCGCGGTAAATATATGAATAAGCATATTGGTATTGTTGGCGGCGGGACGGTATCAGATACGTTTTTGCCGGAGATACAAAAGGCTGATTACATTATTGGTGTGGATCATGGCGCGGCGTGGCTTATTGTTCACGGAATAACTCCAAATATCGCCATTGGCGATTTTGATTCGGTGACAAAGGAAGAATTTGCACGCATTAAGCAATCAGTCAAAACCGTTATGGTCCATCCGGCTGAAAAAGATTTTACCGATATGGAATTGGCAGTCATTGAGGCGATCAAATTAAAGCCAAAATGCGTAGTAATTTATGGAGGAATCGGGACGAGGCTGGATCATACCTTGGGGACTGTTCAATTGCTTGAACATTTTCTCGTGGCCGGTATCGCGGCCCGGTTAGCAGATGACCACAATGACATCTGTTTAGTTTCCGGAAAACAAATCGTGCAAAAAGGAGCATTTCGGTATATTTCCATATTGCCGTTTTCACAATCCGCGACGGTTTCATTGCACGGATTTTTGTATGAAGCATCGCATTTGCAATTAACCCGCGGCATGACGCGCGGCATCAGCAATGAGTTTGTGGGTAAAACGGGAACGATCGATATACACAAGGGGATTGCGTTAGTGATCCAGAGCAGAGACTGATGGTTATTTGCGGTGTGTATTTAAAAAAATCCGAACTGATTTTGCGACCGATTGGCTCGGCGGGCGGAATTCCCCCCACACCCCCGTTCGGCTGAGCTCACGGCCGAAGCCCTTCTGCTATAGGGATAAAAATATCTTAGGGTAAAATTTTTGCTTCGATCGAAAACTTCTGATTATTTGGCGGCAGACAAGATGAAGCGGTACATCCTTGGTAATTGAGTGTGCCGAATATGGTCACGGTTTTTGCCGGCGCATCTCTCGATACAATCAGGGGGACTTTAATTTGTATCGTGCTACTGAAAACCTTAAGAACTGTCTCTGTCCAGGAAAATCGTTTTTCGATTGCCTTAGGATATCGGATCGGCCCATAGCCGATATGTTCGATTGGATCAAGTACTAGCTTGGTCGGAATAAGAAACTTTTCTGCTGGCTGATCCGATTCAATATGGCCCCCCGCCGGGATGGTCACTGCAACAATCAGCTGCCCTTCAACTCCTGGCTTCAAAACCGCTGGTTCAAGGCTTGGTACGAGTCTAAGCCATTGTGCAAGGTTTATATGCATGTTTACCCTTGAGCCAGAATTTTATCCAATTTATGGATAATGGCTGAGAGCCTTGCATCAAATGTCTCCAAAGCAAAAAATTCCCGGAATACAATCTTACCTGTTTTGTCGAGAATAAAATGAGAATTTAAAATCGCTATCTCAGGCGGCAAACCTTCTTTCTTAGGAGCAAATTGCAACGCCACCTCACCAGTTTCATCAACGACAACAGGAAGAGTCCAGCCATAGCGATCGCGAAATTCTTTTACCACCTGGTTAGATTCTTTAACATCAACCACCAGTACCTGTACACCTTTGTCCTTATATTTCTGCCAAATTTCTTTTTCTAGATAAGGTGCTTCGGCACCGCAGTAAGGACACCAAGTAGCAGTAAATACCAAAAATAGTACCTTGCCTCGAAAATCTGAGAGTTTTGCTGTCGTGCTATCAAGCATTGGCAGTGAGAAATCATCAACTACATCACCCACATTGTATTTAGCAATTAATTTTGACATACGCTTATTATAACACCATCATCCATCACTACTTTTTGTCTTCCTCAAATAATATTTTATTTTTTTATTCTTGTGATATATCAATCCCAATAAATGTCTTGTCTCCAACTGTCCATCCATCATGTCCAGGTGGAATAGATACTACGTCACCAGGTCCATATTCTAATTCTGTACCATCTTTCATTCGAACACGACTTCTACCTTCAATGCAATATATAAGATGCTTTTTCTCACAACTTCCAGTCTTTGCAATTGGCTTAACATGTTCTGACCATCTCCACCCTGGTTCAAAAGTCATTCTCGTAATAGTGACGTTTCCAACTTTAACAACCTCGGCCTTACCTTTTTCAAATGTCATTGTCTGATCTGGGGAATTTAGATTTTTTTTCTGCATTTTTGCCATATTTTTTCACCCCCTTACTTAATTAATTTGTTTCGACCTTGTACATAATCTTACCATCTCTATGGTAACAGATTCTAAATAAGATTATCAATACTCTCATATTCATCCTATTTCAGTAAGTACATTAAGGCAGTTATCCAGATAGAGCTTAAAGTGTGGTACTTTATAATATGAGTTTTTCATTTTATTATTTCTCCTGGCGGTCTCTTTACGAAAAAACTCGAACCGAACTGACTGGGCTCGGCGGGCGGAAAGGACAATTTCAGGTTTTTCTTTGGCGGCAAATTCTTTTACAATCCGATTTTTATTAAAACAACACCTAAAATCATTATAATACTTCCGATGATTGTTTCAAATTTGGGCCTATCTTTGAAGAAAAGAAAACTGAACAGCAAAACAAAAAGTAATTGTGCTTTAAAAATTGTCGAAACAATACCAACATCTCCTCCACCCGTAGCCGAAAAAGCAAAAATAGTTGAAAAAGCATTTAGAACACCAAGGATGATAAATAATTTTTTGTTGTCAAAAATTTCTCGCGCAAAATTTCTTGTTTTTAAATAAAGAATTGGCAATAAGCCGACAATTACCAAAATATTTTCAACCAAAAGAACGAAAGTAGTACTTTTTGGCAAGGTGTTATTTATAGCAAGTTTATCAAAAACCACAACAACGCTACCAACAAGCACAGAAAAAATCATCAGAGCCGACGCCTTGTTTTCAAACAATAATTTTATCGGTTTTAGCAACCCCTCTTTTGCATTACTGACATTCAAAACATAAGTCCCAAATAAAGTTACCAAAATTCCAACAATAGCAATGAGTCCGGGTTTTTCATTTAGCGGTGGAAGGAAAGCGACTAATAGAGTAAAGATTGGTCCAAGAGAAACGAGAGGATAAATTGCTGACAAGTCAGCAATTTTCATGGCTCTAAATTGAGTGATCTGTGAAATGGTATAAAAAAGAACAGAACCAACGACACCAGCGACAAATAAGATATTTAAATTGGGGACACCCTCTTTTATGGCAAAAATTGCGATAATTGGTGTAGCCAAAACTAATGTACACCAAGTTAAAACAGACGGACTAACCCCTTTCAAAATTCTCTTGTTGAGAATAATTGAAACAGCGGAGATGAATGATGTAGCTAATGCAAAATAAAACCACATATTACTCGTTTACTAATTTATCAATCGAAACACCTAATCCTTTCGCAATTTTTGACATATTTTCAATTGTTGGATTCGGCGTTGCACCGGATTCAATTTTGATAATCACGTTGTAGGCAATATCAGCCAGTTTTGAGAGCTTATCTTGTGATATTTCCTGTTCTTGCCGATATTTCTTTATGTTTTTTGCAATTGTTGGTAATTCTTTTGACTTCATAGTATAATTATACTAGTATA
>JBBTTP010000045.1:0-2708 GCA_038064215.1 Patescibacteria group bacterium
CCTGCTGATCATTTTTATATGCCTCAATCAGCATGGCAATAGTCTGTTCAATTTTTCTCTTATCCAGTTTGTCTAGGCAACGTTTAAGTTCAATCAGGTACTTGGTAATAAATTTTTTCATTTATTCTCCTACAAAAATAATTTGACTCCCTTGTGGTTCAAATCCTATTTTTATCTGCTGAAGTTTAGGCAACGCTTCGATAATTTTACGATGATGACTTTTTGGAGCATACAAAAGCAAAAAACCGCCTCCTCCCGCACCCAAAAGTTTTCCTCCCAAGGCCCCCTTTCTTTTAGCGATAGTATACCATTCGTCAATTTGCGGCGAACTGATGCCTTCGGCCATTGTACGCTTTATTTCCCAATTTTCATCAAGCAGTGCGCCAAAATCATTCAGTTGATTACGGCGCAGGCATTCACGCATTTCTTCGGCTAATTTAACCATTCGGCTCATCATTTTTCTTTTACCGGCATCATTAAATATGTTGGCTTTTTGTTTGGCGAGAATTATGTCCGAAGAACGGGTAATACCCGTATAAAACAGCAATAATCGTTCTTGGAGCTTCTGCATCGTATTTTCGGAAAAGATAACAGGATCGACATACACGCTGCCATCAGGATTGAATTGAATAAACTGGAAACCGCCATAGGCAGCTATATACTGATCCTGCTTCCCGATTGGTTTTTTGAGAATATCTATCTCTATCTTACAGGCTTGCCGGGCAAGCTGTTGAGCTGAAACATACTTTCCTTGATACGCATAAAACGCATTAAGTAGACCAACAACATAGGCGCTTGAAGACCCCATGCCTGTACCTTCCGCCGGTACATCGCTTATAGACGTCACATGAATACCTCCATCGATACCGGTCATCTTCATGGCTTCCCGAACGAGATTATTTTCAATATCAACCACACGTTTTACGATCTCGGTCTTCGAATATTGCACAATAATTCTTCCGTCAAACTGTTTCTCCACCATGATGTATATGTATTTATTAATTGCTGTGGATACGACCGCCCCGGCACTATGCCGGTAGTAGCTGGCGATATCACTGCCGCCGCCCACAAAACTTATTCGTAACGGGGTCCTGGAGATTATCATAGTGCTTGGGCTACAGCATAAAGGTCAGGATAGATCATATCACCCACACGTATCGTTTTGCACCCGGCCAATTTGCCTGCCTGAATATCACGTGGATCGTCGCCCACACAAACACTATCAAATAAATTGAGATGGTGCTTATAAGACAAATCGAAAAAAAGGCCAGGGTTGGGTTTGCGGCAGAAACACTCTTCATCCCACCCATGCGGACAGATCGCAATATCAGCAATCGCCACCCCTGCCTTTTTTAACTCTTTTGTTAAACGATTATGAATACCATCAACTTGTTCTCTCGTCACCTTACCGCGCGCGATTCCTGCCTGGTTTGTCGCAATATATATGTCATAGCCTTTTTGCGCAAGCAGCCTAAGCGCTTCACGGGCCTTGGGCAAAAAGACAAACTCGCTCCAATGGGAAATATACTCTGCTTTCGGTGGACATTTGTTTATAACTCCGTCTCTATCCAAAAAAATAGTTTTTTTTGGTCGAAAATACTCTTGTATCGCCGGAATTCGCTCTGAAGTACTTAGTCCATAATATTTATGTTCGGTGACAAAACCCGCTAACTGCTTTTTTGCAATAAGTTTGGGCAATACAACCTCTTCAAAAGAAAAATTTCGCCTGGGTAAATTCTTCAAAATACTCTTATTAAGAATGAAAAACCCTATATCCACCCCGTTCAGATACTTTTTTTGCCTCTTTCTATCATAAACTTTCACCAACCCATCCTCCACGCGCATATTGTTTTTGGTTGCACCATCCCGGTTGTGATATATCGTGACTAAGGCTTTCGCAGCCATAGATTCATAAAATTGTGTGAGTTCAATCAACCGGAGCGGCCAGTAATTGTCTCCATACAGCAATAAAAATTTTTGTTGTAATAAAGGCATTGCGACCCTTATTCTTGTTCCGGTTTTTGCCTCCGAGGGGCAATAAGAATACGTGATCGTGACCCCGAATTTGCTTCCGTCACCAAAATACTCTTCTATCTGCTGGTGCAGATGTCCGACCAAAAGTAGTACTTCACGAATTCCGTTTGCTTTAAGGAGTTCAATAAGATATTGCAAAAACGGCTTTCCCAAAAAAGGGATCATCGGCTTGGGAGTCGTAAGAGTCAACGGCCGTAGGCGCATCCCTAAACCACCTGCTAAAATAACCGCCTGTGTTACGGACTTCATGTATAATAAGCAAGCGTTTTTGCAAGTCCTTCTTCTAACGAGACGTTGGGTACCCAACCGACTGCATGACGAATCTTCCTAATATCAGCAAACGACCGCATTGGGTCTCCCAGACGCTCTCCCATGTCTTTAGTCTTCAGTTTTCTGCCCACAATTTTTTCAAGCATTTTGAATACATCTTTCATAAGTACGCCTTTACCTGAACCAATATTAAAACAGTGAATCCCTTTGAGATTTAAAACGTCAAGATGTGCCTGGGCAATATCTTTAACGTAAACATAATCTCTTATTTGCCGTCCCTGCCAATACCAGGGTACGGGTTTATTCCGTAAGACTGCGTCAATCCACATCGGGATTGCGCGTGTTGGAGGTTTCTGTTCATCACGCGGCCCATAGACATTATAATACCGCAAACTGACGCTTTC
>JBBTTP010000045.1:2718-9476 GCA_038064215.1 Patescibacteria group bacterium
AATAGTAGTACGCCTGCAATGCGTACTCAAACGCAAGTTTTGAGGCTGCATACGGATGCAAGGGATTTGTGGGCATGTCCTCAGAAATAGGTGTTTTTGTTGGCTCTCCGTAAACTGAAGAGGTAGAAGAATAAATGATTTTGGTAACTCCGGTCTTGCGCATCGCTTCAAGTAGCGTAAGCCCGTTAGTAAAATTGTTTTCAAAATACTCGAGAGGCTTTTGGTATGAAACGCTGATAATGCTCGATGCCGCCAGATGCATCACCGCATCTATGCCTTCCAGGGCTTTTTCCATGGCTTTCAAATCCTCGATACTGTGTTTTCGAAATAGAGCCCGCCTGTCGACAAATTTTTTATATCCGAAGCGCAAGTCATCAACGACAGTAACTGCATACCCACGGTTACACAGCAGTTCCGTGACGTGAGAACCTATAAATCCTGCTCCTCCCGTCACGAGTATTTTTTTCACGGTTGTGGTTTCTGAAGATTTTGTAAGACACGATAGTTTTCATCGGAAAAAAAATCTATGTCCCGGTATGTTTTCTTGTCTGCCTCCGGGGCTTTTTGCCCCAAATAGTCTATGAGTTGTTGATGCGCTTCATACGCCCGAACGATGCGGGCCCGTAACTGTCCCGGAATTACCTGATTTTTTCCTTTTGCGCGAGCATAATCTGTCACCAATATGCTAAAATAGTTTTCACCCTTCAGTGCAGTTTCTTTTGCTAAATCCCCTTGCCCTTTATCCAATAACAATTTACTGGCATAAAGCGTTTTATCTGCCATCAGAAGATCAAATTCAACCCGCTTCACAGGACTATAGATAATTTTGGCAATAATTTTGTTCCGCAAAACCTTAAGTTTATATAATGGATGGTCCGGTAAAATGCCGGGCCAGGGAAATTGATATGCCATGACGGATGGCGTTTGAGCAAATACCATAGGCGTTAAAAACATGAAAACCATTATCACCGGAATCAGTACCTCATGAGCTATTGCATCGAGAATTTTATGAATCCTTTTCAAAGTTTTTCGTTCAATGATATCTATCACACGTAAAAACTGTCTCATGAGAAGAATAAATTTTTTTAACAGGATTTTTTTATGAAGGCGCTTTTTATATGGATGTTTTTTATGAGGGAGTATAATATGTATCTGCCTTACTTCAGTGATCACCAACTGCAGCGACCGAACGAGAAACCACAGACATCTAAAAAACAGGAACACAAAAAAGGCAAAAAGGGCAAAAAATAATAGAAAAGTACTATTGGGATTATAGAGAAGTGAATTATCATAAAAAACAAAAATATCGTTTATCATATACGGCTTTTCATAAATGCATCAAAGGTCCGCAGTACATAGCTCATCATAGCAGAGTTTATTCCCGGATATACCCCGATCCAGAATCCATCATTCATAATTTTATCAGAGTTGGTGAGACTTCCGACGACGTGAATATCTTTTCTCCCCAAATAGGCCGGGTGCTTGAGGAGATTGCCGGCAAATAGGCTCCGCGTGGCAATTTTTTTATCTTCCAGATATTTCACGAGTTCAAGCCTGGTAAAGGGCGCGCCGTCACGGACAACAATCATAAATCCAAACCAACAGGGGTCCGCTCCCTCTTCCGCATCGCTAAATAATAGATACTGATCATATTTTTTGAGTCCCTCAAGCAACTTCTTATAGTTTTCTTTTCGTTTGATAATAAACAGAGGAAGTTTTTTAAGCTGTGCCAGCCCAATGGCTGCCTGCATATCCGTGAGCTTTACGTTGTAGCCGATCTGGGAGTAGATGTATTTATGATCATACCCAAAGGGCAACTCACCCAGCTTCCAGTCGAATCGCTTACCGCACGTATTGTCTTTTCCCGTATCGCACCAGCAATCCCTACCCCAGTCCCGAAACTGCCGGATAGCCCGATGGATAAGCGGATTTTGCGTTACTACAGCGCCCCCTTCTCCCATGGTAATCTGGTGCGCGGGATAAAAAGAAAACGTCGCGACGTGACCGAAATTCGACACGAGCTTCCCGTTATACGTTGATCCGAGTGCATCACAACAGTCTTCGACAAACCATAGGTTATGCTTCTTCACTAGCTCCATGATCCTGTCCAGCGGCAACGGATTTCCTAGTGTATGGGCGATCATAATAGCTCGTGTTTTTTTTGTGATTGCCCGGCGAATCCCATCAACAGTCGCATTTTTTGTCCCCAGATCGTTATCGATAAACACCGGGGTGAGCCTGTTTTGAATGATAGGATTGACCGTCGTCGGAAACGCAGTCGCCGTAGTAATCACTTCATCTCCGGGTTGAAGCGCTCTTTTCCCAAAGACTGACGACGTAAGCGCGCTAAGCGCTATGAGATTTGCCGACGAACCGGAGTTGACCAATGTGACGTAGCGAACACCCAAAGTCTTAGCAAATTCTTTTTCAAATTCTGCGGCAAACCTCCCTTCCGTCCACCATCCGTCCAGAACCGCTTCCACGCCATGTATTAATTCCTCTTTATCAAACACTTTCCCTGAAACCGGCACCAGAGACTTGCCGGGAATAAATGACGTATTCCTTCGCCCTTTTTCATAATGTTCACAAATGCTTTTTTTTAGTGCGGTGTCCATATCACACCAGTAAACGCCAGAGTGGCGTCCACTCTACGGTAATATCGTTGATTTTTTCCTTTTTGGCAAACGATTTGGTAACAAATATAATCTTCGCCGCGTCTAATGATTTAGCTGCTGCGAGATATCTATCTAATTCCAATTCATAACCACGGGGTAATTCGTACTTTGCTTCCCAAAACACACGTTTGCCTGATTCTTCGCTGACGAAATCCACCTCTTGCTGATTTTCATAGTAAAATCCAAGTCCTTTGGCTCTCCGCTTCAAATACTGGAAAAGCGTACGTTCAAAAGCTGCACTACGCGAGAGTCTACCCAAAAGATGAAACAGCAAGCCGTTGTCGGTAACATAAAACTTCTTCGGGCCGTAAATTCTGTGCGAGCGGCTGGCCGAGTACCGCGGCAATTCGTCAACCAGGAGCGTGTTCTTCAGGTAGTACACATACTCCTTGACGGTATCGTTTTTCAACGAGAGAACAGATGCCAACTTTGTATACGTCGCGTGATGGCAGCTACGGTCCGCCAAAAGAAGCAGTAAATCCTTCAATAAGTCCGGATTTCTTAATTGATACATGCTAACGATATCTTTATAGAGAATGTTATTGACCAAATCGGCAAAATACGAAGGGTCCGGCCGCAAAACGTATTCCGGATAGCCGCCGAGCGCGAGATACTCTTCAAAAAGCTTCTCTGCTTTGTACGATTCCGTGACTTTACTCTTCGCCTTTTTAAAAATCAGAAATTCGCCAAAATCCAACGGATCGGCCTCGATTTTCTCAATTCTCCCCGTCAGATAATGGCTCTTCAAAAGAAGCTGCGACGAAGCCGACCCGGATAAAAATATTTTGACGTTTTCTGTATCCACAAGGCTCTTTACCTGTCGTTCCCAATCTTTGACGTATTGAATTTCATCAAGGAAAATATAGAGCTTGGCCGACCTGTCCGTCGCGAACATTTTCCGGAATTCGTGGACGAGCTCCAGTATCGACCGCGTCGAAAGCTGCGGATGGTCCATAAGCGCATACAGCACGTGCTTTGATGAAGTTTTTTTCAGAAGCTTCTTGATGAACTGGTGGAACATCGTCGTTTTGCCGACGCGGCGCGAACCGACCAGCAGCACGGCGCGCTTATTCATCAACGACTTCTCAAGTTTTTTCAGGTAACTGACGCGTTCAATGCCGGTTTCGACGGCTTTGCCGAACCACCAGGGATTAAGCAGATTCAAAATCTCTTCCATACGATATATTCTATTCCTAATAGCATCTTTTGTCAATAGTTTCCATTACTAATGGAAACTATTTTCTAGACAGAAACGCTTGTTGTTTCTTTTATAGATCTGTCCTAGGATTGTACCATGCAGCGTATCTCATTCGCCATCCCCTGCTTCAACGAAGAAGAAAACGTCGTGCCATGCTATGACGCGCTCAATGCCGTCATAAAAAAACTTCCCGGGTACCGGTTTGAATTCATCTTCGCCGACAACGGAAGCGCCGATCACACGCGGCAACGAATTGTTTCTCTGGCACATAAAGACAAACGGGTAAAAGGAATTTTTCTCTCCCGCAATTTCGGCCCGGAAGCATCCGGCCAGGCCGTGCTGGACTATGCCGCGGGAGATGCCGTCATCCCCTATGAGTGCGATATGCAGGATCCGCCGGAGGTGATCCCGATGTTCATCAAAAAATGGGAAGAAGGCTATGACAGTGTGGTGGGCGTCCGCACCAAGATTGAAGACAATCCGTTCATGACGCTTGTTCGCACGTTGTATTATCGATTGTTCCGTGCGGTATCGGATATCGACGTGCCGGTCAACGCCGGGTCATTCAGTCTTTTAGATAAAAAAGTGATTGATGCCATCCGCGCTATGCCGGAAAAATACCGATTATTCCGGGGGTTGCGGGCGTGGGCAGGGTTTAAGACTGCCTACGTCCCCTATAAACGACGGAAGCGCACGTACGGCAAAAGCTCCTATACTTTTTTCGGCTATATCCAGCATGCCCAACGGAGCTTCTTCGGGTTCTCGTATTTCCTCTTGAGCATCATCGTCTACGTCGGCCTTCTCTTCACATTTTTTTCATTCTCTTTTCTCATCGGCTACCTCGCGTGGCACATCGTCACCGTCACGCCGATCAATCCGCTCGTCGCGCTCCTTTTGGCGGGCATCTTCCTGGGAGGCATACAACTTCTGGCGATCAGTGTCGTCGGAAAATACATCCAGGTGATTGTGGAGGAAACCAAAAACCGGCCGCTCTACATCGTGGACCAAACGATCAATACTCCACCTCTTTCGTTCAAATCTGAAATCCGTACGTGACCGGCAAATCTACCCACTCAAACGAAACCACGTGATTTTTTTTCAACTCCAACTCACCGCCAAGCCTCTCTACGCGTTTCAAATCCTGCGAACTCGCTTTCGTTTTCACCTCCCACGACTCTTTTCCATTCACCACAAAATCCACTTCCACCAGGCTTTTACGTTGGTAATACTTCACTTCGCCCGAATTTCTGAACTGGTGAAAGATCATATTCTCAAAAACCGCCCCGAATTCTACGTTACCCAAAGTATTGAGCAACCCCGTGTCGCACAGATACACTTTTTTTGCTCCCCGTATTTCTGTATCCCGATTGGTTGAGTGAGGAGAAACAAGCGTTATAAAATACGTTCCTTCCAAAAACGCCAAATATTCGTTGATCGTAACCCTGCTTACCCCGAGCTCAGCGGAAAGCTTTTGTACGTCTATCTTATTTCCTACCCGTGCCGCAAGGAGTAATAGTAAATCCCTCACGACCGCATTATTGCGAAACGCGCCAATCCCCAAAACTTCTTTATTGAAATAGGAAGTAAATATTTCCTTCAGTGCTTCTTTCTTTTCGTCTAGGGAAGACTTGCCTACCACTCCCGGAAATCCGCCATACTCCACGTACTCGCGATAAAGGGGAATAACAGTTTGGTAGAGTGCTTCATTTATTTTTCCGCGGGGTACGGTCATATTCTGGCCCTTGAGCTCAATAAACTCTGCAAAATCCAAAGGAAATAGCTCATAGAGTATTTTTCGCCCGGCAAGACTTTCTGAAAATAAATTTTTCAGATAAAAACTTGCGGATCCCGTCAGGAAAAATTTATACGGATAGTGATCCATGAGATATTTCACGACCGACGGCACATTTTTGACGAATTGAATCTCATCCAAAAATATATAGGCGCGCGCGGTCGAATTAACTCCTAACACTTCCAATTGATAGCGGATCGCTTCATAATTCTCCTCTTCAAAATATTTTTGGTTCACCGGATTTTCTAAATCTAAAAATAGTTTGTTCTGACTGGCCAGATCGTCGTACACCTGACGAAGAAGTACGGTTTTCCCGACCCGGCGCATCCCGGTCACCACAATAGCTTCCGATGTATCAATCCGATCCCAAATCTTCTGATAGAGCTTTCTTTTCATAAATACTATTTTACATAAAGTGCTACTATATGTCAAGTAGTAGTTTATATTGACCTCATACATCTTTCAGCAACCGTTCCTTTTCAATCGATGATTTTCTTACTGCATACCAATGATATAACTGTCGAAGCGCACTATTAAACGGTGTATGAGGAAGTATGCCAATCTCTTTCCTGAGACGATCGATGTTCGGCGTATACTCCTGTTTGAGACCGCCTTGCTTGACGATAACTGACGCAGGTTTCTTATGATCAAGTGCCGCAACCTTTTTGGCAATAGTAAGAAGGTCAATTCGTTCACCGCTTCCGACGTTATAGTATTTGTAACGAACGTCGTGAAGCATAAAAAACTCTACTATTTTGACAAAATCATCGATAAAAAGGTAATCGAAATACGCGTTTTGATTCAACGTAATAGGTAAATCATAGAGTGTCTTACAGATTGCATTGGACATAAAGCGCGTCTCGTAGTCCTCGTATTTACCCCATACGCCAAATGGTCGCAAAACGATAACATTATCAATATCCTGAGCCAGTCGAGAACATAAATACTTTGCAAAGCCATACTGATCCGCAGGGATTCTCTCGCCAAACGATGCTTCCGTTACCCGTTGGACTGGATAGCGGATGTCATATTCTGCTCCCGATCCTATATGAATCACCTTTCGTACGCTCTTGGCGTATCTCACTAAATTCGT
>JBBTTP010000046.1:0-3069 GCA_038064215.1 Patescibacteria group bacterium
TTTGTCCCAATCTACATGATTGATGGGGATGGGTATGGCCAAAAGGTGCAGCGGGTCCGATATTTTCTGCGCGCATCAAGCTAGCCGCTCACCCGTACCGGCATAATGACGTGGAGAAACGAGTCGTCTTTTACCGGCCGGAAGGCTGCGGCATTGAGAGACCCGGTCATTTCAAAAAGCAATTCGTCTTCGGAAAAATTCGCCAGAAATTCCAACAGAAACCTGCTGTTAAAGGCAATGTCCCCGCCTTCGCCGTCCACTTTTGCCGAAACTTCAACCTGGTTCTCCCCCACCTGCGGCGTGTTTGCAGACACGACCATGGTCTGATTTTCTATGTGGAAACGGATAATGTTCGCGTTGTCTCGGGCAAAAATGGCAGCGGATTTCACGGCGCGGGCAAGTGCTTCTTTCTCAACGAGCACCCGCGTGGTGTGGGACGCAGGAATAATTTTTTCGAAATTCGGGTATTCTCCTTCAATCGGCCGGGTAAAAATCTCCGTGTCGCCAACAACAAACGCCAGCTGGCCCCCTTCTTCCTGCAGGAATGCAATCTCTTCGGTTTCTTTTTCTTCCAGACTCACCTTCACGACTTCTGAAAGCGCCCGCGCCGGCACCACAAGCTGAACATTGTTTTTAATCGGCAGGGCGAGCTTTTTTACCGAGAGCCGGTACCCGTCGGTAGCGGCAAACACCACGGTGTCGTCTTTGTGCGTTATGCGAATGCCGGTGAGAAGCGGCCGGCCCTCGTCCGCGGCCGCAGCAAAGAGCACATGATTGAGCGCATTTATCAGCGCCTGCTTTTGCAAGCTCGTGCCTTTTGTTTTCCCAAGCTGCGGCACCGGCGGGAATTCAGCGCCGGGGACGCCCGGAATGGTAGCGGTAAAACCGGAACACCGGACAGACAAGCTTCCGTCTTTTATCGCAAGCGCTACGGTTTCTGACGGCAGCGACGACACAAATTCTGTCAATACGCGTGACGGCACACAGAGCGCCCCGTCTTTTTCTACTTTTGCCGCCGCGTGCACGCTTTCCGTGGTTTCCATGTTCGTGGCGGTGATACGAAGTCCCCCGTTTTCTGTTTCCAGAAGTACGTTGGACAAAATCGGAAGCTGGGGTTTGGCGGAGACCGCCCTTCCGGTTCTTGCCAGTGCCTTTAAAAGGTTTTCCTGTAATATGCTGACGTGCATAGTAGTTCTCTTAGTAGTAGTAGATAGTAGTGGGCGTGGAAAAGTGTATGCTTTTTGGATAGTTCTGTCAACGGATCATTCAGGTGCAAGAAGAAGGGGTTTACCCCGAAATTTTTTCTTAAAAATATTCGGGGATAACTCTGTGGATAAAAATTCTTGTTTTGTGGATAAGTGGATAAATCCCGTCCCGAGCGAAGCGAGGGGTTATGGCCACAATGCTTTTTTTATCCCCTCGACTGCCGCCCGAAGCCTCTCGTTTGTTGATAATTCCCGCGAGATGGTTTCTACGCCGTGCAATACCGTGGTGTGGTCGCGGCCGCCCAAAGCCCCGCCAATGTCATCCAGCGTCAGGGCGAGCTCGGTGCGGCAGAGATACATGTATACCTGCCGGGGCCGGGCAATGGGCCGGTCGCGCTTCGGGCCTTTGAGCGCGGTGACTTTAATGCTAAACGCAGCGGCCACTGCCTCGAGTATTTCTCCCGCCGCAGTGCGCCGGACCGGAGTCCCGCCGGGCGGGACAGGGGCGGCTCCCTCCTGGCGCTTCAAGCGAAGAAGCTGAGCCACCACATCGGGGGTAATTGCTGCGCCCGTGGCGCTGGACTGTCCCGCCAGCCTTTTTAAAAATCCTTCAATGGCCCGCGTGTCCGTGATGTTGGCGGCGATCAGCTGTGCCGCGTCAGAAGGGACCGCGAGCCCCAGAGCCCGGGATTTAATATTAATGATTGCCGCGCGCAGTTCAAAGTCCGGCGCCGAGATGTCCACCGTCATCCCGCCCTCAAAGCGGCTGCGGAGCCGGTCTTCGAGCTTGGCAATTTCCGACGGCGGCCGGTCGCTCGTGAGGATGATCTGTCCCCCTTCGCGGTGGACGGCGTTAAAGGTGTGGAAAAATTCTTCCTGCGCCGTCTGTTTGCCCGCAATAAACTGCACGTCATCCACCATGAGGAGCTGGGCGCTCCGGTATTTTTGCTTAAACTGGCGCGCGGTTTTGGTTTGGATCGCCTCCACGATTTCGTTTAAGAACTCCTCGCCCATACAATACACAACTTTTGTGTTGGGTTTTTTGGCGAGTACGCTGTTTGCGACTGCGTGCATGAGGTGCGTTTTCCCTACGCCGGTGCTGCCGTAAAACACCAGCGGGTTGTACGCATTGCCGGGGTTTTTGGCTACGGCGGTGGCTGCGGCATAGGCCATTTGGTTGCTGGATGAAACCGCAAAGGAGTCAAACGTGGATTCCAGCCGGATGTGGAGTCTGCGGGCCGTGGCGGCTGCATCGGTCGGCGCCTGCTGATCGCTTTGGGAAAACAAGGGTCCTGCGAATGTACCCGACAGGGGCTCTTTTTTGGCAGAAACGATAAACACGAGGCTGGTATTGGCGCGGGCGTGGTGATCAACGACGCTTTTGACGAGTGAGTAGTAGCGCGTCTCGATAAGCGTCCGCATGAGCGGGCTGGCAACACCGACGGAAGCGACATCATTTACTAATGAAATCAGCCGCGTCTGGGCAAAGCACGTCTGGTAAATGGTTTTAGAGACGGACAGCTCAAGCTCAGCCAATACCGGCTTCCAAAGTTTTTCCAGATCCATATATAAATAATGTAGGGCAGGGGCATTGCGGTTTAAGTTGTCCACATACTAAAAAACTTATCCACATCTGTCAAGGGACAATAATTCATCGTTTTGTGATATACTATTTTTATGGACACACCACCGCTTCCCGAACACATACCCAAGGGGCTGCATCAGTATTTTTGGGACGTCAGGGCGGAAACGCTGGATCCGAGCAAGCACCCGCACTACGTCATTAATCGGCTTCTGGATAAAGGGAATTTAGACGCGGCGCGGTGGGTGGTGCGCAGCTTTGGCCCTATTAGGGCAGAATAGT
>JBBTTP010000047.1:0-28686 GCA_038064215.1 Patescibacteria group bacterium
CAGCGCACCAATGGAAAGCTGAAGGGCATGAGTTTTGACTTGCGGAATAATCCCGGGGGGTACCTGGAGGGTGCGGTGTTTATCGCCAGTGAATTTATCAAAAACGGCGTCGTGGTATCGCAGGCCAATAGTGATAATACGAAGCAAGACTATCCAGTGGTCCGGCAGGGAAGATTGCTCGATATTCCCTTGATTATTCTTATCAATAAAGGCAGTGCGTCGGCGTCGGAAATTGTAGCTGGGGCGCTTCGTGATTATAAGCGGGCAACATTGATTGGTGAAGCGTCATTTGGGAAAGGGTCGGTCCAGACGCCGCAGGAATTGGGCGGGGGAGCGGGCCTGCATATTACGACCGCCAAGTGGCTCCTGCCGAAAGGCGATTGGATCCATAAAATCGGTGTGAAGCCGGATGTGGAAGTAAAACTTGACGATGTCACGAACGCCACGGCCGATGCCCAGCTTGCAAAAGCAGTAGAATTATTATTAAAATAATTTACACTTTACCGTTGTTATGAAATTTCAACGAACGCTTCTTGGAGTGGCAGCATTTTTCCTTATTGTTGGCGGCATTGTGAGTTCCGGTGTCTTCGGCCTCAACTGGAAATTTTTTGAAAAATACATCCGTTTTCCCAATATTCCCAAACAATCCGTATCGTTGCCGGGTAGCGAGAATGTCCGCGTCGTGACAGAGGAATCCGTCATTATTGACGTGGTGGATCGGATGTCCCCGTCTGTTGTGACTGTGGGCATTACCAAGACCCGGCAATTGGGTGACATGCTGGAGATTAATCCATTTGATCCGTTTGCGCCGTTTCGTCGACGACCCGGTCCGCCAGCTGGCGGACAAAAATTAGAACAGGACATTGGTTCCGGTTTTATCATAGGCGCGGACGGATTGATCGTTACGAATAAACACGTGGTGGCAGATACAGCGGCAAAATATCGTGTGATTACCAAAGATGACAAATCGTATGACGTAGTTAAAATTTACCGCGATCCGGGCAATGACCTGGCAATTTTAAAAATTGTTGTCACAGGACTGACCCCGGTGGAACTTGGAGATTCCAATAAAATTAAAGTCGGCCAATTGGCGATTGCGATCGGTACTGCACTCGGGGAGTTCCGGCATACCGTGACGACGGGGGTAATCTCCGGGGTGGGGCGCGGTATCACTGCCGGCAGTCCGTTTGAAGGATATGTGGAGCGCTTGGATAACGTTATCCAAACCGATGCGGCGATTAATCCGGGCAATTCCGGCGGGCCGCTCCTCAATAGTGCCGGTCAGGTTATTGGGGTGAATGTCGCGGTATCCGGCGACGGGCAAAACATTGGATTTGCGATTCCTATTAACGTTATCAAAGATTCGTTGAATAATTTTAACGCCACCGGGCAGTTTAACCGGCCGTTTTTGGGCGTCCGGTACAAAACCGTATCCCGCGACGTCGGGATCCTTAACGATATTCCGGAAGGGGCGTATGTGATCGACGTGGTGGCAGGAAGCCCCGCGGAAAATGCAGAACTTAAAGAAGGAGATATCATTACGAAGATCGGTGACGTGCGTCTCACGGGGGATAATGCAGAACTTGCCCGCGTGATTAGCAAGAAAAAAGTAGGGGATAGTTTGACACTTTCTGTTTGGCGCGACAACAAAGAGCAGGCGATCAACGTGACGCTGGGGAATCAGGGGGAGTAAAGCGTTATAGGTTTGCTGAGGTTAACGCTTCTGTAATTTTGTGCATTTTTCCTTCGATAATGTTTTCCAAATTGTGCCAGCTTTTGTTGATCCGGTGATCGGTGACACGATTCTGGGGGAAATTGTATGTCCGGATTTTTTCGGCGCGCATGCCGCGGCCGATGACACTTCGCGAATTGCTCAGCACTTGCGCACTTTTTAATTCCTCAAGTTCCCATAATTTTCCCCGAAGCATGGAGAGCGCAACGTTTCTGTTTTGTATTTGATCCCTTTCTGTTTGACATGCAACGACGATACCTGTGGGTTTGTGCGTCAATCGTACGGCAGAAGAGACCTTGTTCACGTTCTGACCGCCATGTCCTCCCGCACGAAAAAAGTTCCAATCAAGATCTTCATTCCGGATTTGCACCTCAGTTTCGGGAATTTCAGGTAACACCGCTACAGTGGCTGTAGAAGTGTGAATTCGTCCTTGCCGCTCAGTAGTGGGTACCCGTTGGACGCGGTGGGTACCGGCTTCGTATTGCAGTTTGGTGAACGCTTCCAACCCGCGTATACGGATGGCCGTGTCACTGATTTGTTCTACTTTCCAGCCCAAGATATTGGCATAGCGCGTGTACATGCGCATGAGGTCGCTGGCCCATATGCGGGCTTCTTCTCCGCCTGGCCCGGGCCGGAATTCAAGAATGGCAATATCAGAGTTCATTTGATCCCCATCAGCATATCTTTGAGGGATTTCGGAGAGCGGCGTTGTGCTTCCCGTTCCGCCTTTTTCTTTTTTTTGGCGGCTACGACCACGGCGGTGACGGCAGCGGATTTTTGCTTTTGCTGGAAGCGTTCGACACGGCCCAGGGTATCGACAAATTTCATTTCGCCGGTAAAAAACGGGTGGCACTTAGCGCAGATTTCCACGCGAAGTTCCTGTTTGGTGGCGCCGATGGTATAGGCATTGCCGCATGCACACGCGACGGTTGCGTTTGGGTACCACTGGGGGTGAATTCCTTGTTTCATGAGTCTATTTTACCACACGGCGTGAGTGAATGGAAGATCGGGAGCGTTTATGTTCTGCTACAAAAACACCGATCGCAATAATGCCCGCGCCGAAGACGAACGGCATGGTCAGTTTTTCTCCCAGCCAAAAAATTGAAAGGGGTGCGGCCCAGAGAGGGTAGAGATAGGAAAATACGGTGGTTTCGCTCATTTCTATAGTTTTGAGTGCCCGGTTACGGAGTGCATAGGCGATGGTTCCGGACAGTATGGCCATAAACCAGATGCCTGCGTGGGCGGAAAGCGGCGCGCGCAGAATTGTTTGGAGTATCGCCGGCCAAGAATGGGCCAGAAGTGTAAAAGGCACGATGCTGATAAATCCGACGAGAAAAGAAAAATGGGTTAGTGCTGTGGGCGAAAAACGGCCGCGGACCATAACTTTGGCGGCAAGGGTGGCAATGGCATCTATAAATATGGAGAGAATGATCAGTCCGTTTCCTTCCAATGAACCGAGGATAGACCCGGAAGATCCATTGAATAACGGCACTGCGACGGTCAGCAGTGTTCCGGCAAATGCGATGGTTATCCCCACCCGTTCAATCTTTGTGACGTGCTCTTTCAAAAACATCGCGCCGGCGGTCACCACGACTATGGGCGCCATGGCGGAGAGGAGTGTGCCAGTGAGCGATGTCGTTTTATCAAAGCCAAAGAAAAGTAATCCGAGTGCCAACGTCACGGCAAACAAACTGTATAGAGTTGCGAGGCCTATGTCTTTCGGCTTGGTGGGGAAGCGGGTTTTCGTGGTGGCAAAATAGACCAGGGCGATGGTACCGCTTATGGCAAACCGATAGGAGAGAAAGATAAGCGGCGGGAAATCGTGGAGGGTAAATTTGATGACTGGCCCGGCGATGCCCCAGATCACGGAAACGATCAATAGTAAGAAGTACGCAGTGAAACGATGATTCATGGGCAGGAGCGTTACGTTTTAAGTTTTTGAATAACTTCATCAACAGTCATCTCTTCTTGTGTCTGGCTTTTCATATCTTTGAGTTTGACGACTCCTTTTTTTATTTCCTCTGGTCCCTGGATGATCACATAAGGGATGCCTTTGCGATCGGCGTATTTGAGTTGTTTATCAAGCTTGATTGTTTCAAGTGAAACTTCGGTGTTGATGCCTTTGTTGCGAAGTTGTGATGTTAATGAAAGGGATGCAGAAAACAAATTGCCTGAAAATACGGTGACAAGCACGCGTGTTGCCGTCGATTTGGCAGGGAGGAGGTTTAACTGATCTAATGCCTCCATAAGCCGGTCAAATCCGAAGGCAAATCCCACAGCGGGAACGTCTGTCCCCGTAAACTGGCCGATGAGGTGGTCGTATCTGCCGCCGCCGCAGACAGAGCCGGACTCATACCCTTCAATCTCAACTTCAAAGATGGTACTTGTGTAGTAATCCAGCCCCCGTGCAAGATTGGGGCTAAATAGTAGTTTTTCTTCTCCCATGTTATTACATGCTTCAATTATCTTCAGCAGACGGTCGTTTTCTCTCATTGCTTTAGCATTTTGCAAAATTGCTACTGAAACATCTGGTGAAAAGCCCTTTTCTTGAAGTTCGTTCATCACTCCTCGTTCACCGATTTTTTGTATCTTATCGAGGCTTCTTAGAATAGTTGGTAATTGGTTTTCATCTTTAATAATTCCCTTTTCAATGATTTTATTAAATAATTGCCGATCGTTTATCAAAATTTTGTATGCATTGATACCAAGGGCTTGAAGCGCTTTTCCGGTTAAGACAATTATTTCCGCATCAGCAAAGAGCGATTCAGTTCCAAAAATATCCGCATCACACTGCAAAAACTCGCGGAAGCGGCCTTTCTGGGTGTTTTCTGCACGCCACACCGGTTGAATCTGGTAGCGCTTGAATGGATTGGGAAGTTGCTGTTGGTACTGTGCGACGACGCGTGAGGCAGGGACAGTCTGGTCGTACCGGAGGCCGACGTTTCTGCCGCCGTTATCCTTAAAAATATAGAGAAGTTTATCCGCTTCGTCGCCGTACTTTCCGAGGAGTGTTTCTGCGTATTCAAGTGCAGGCGTTTCCAGGGGATCGAACCCGAAGCGTTCAAACGTTGCTATAATTTTTTCAATGACCGATTGCCGTTTGAGCGCGTCTTTGGGCAGGAAATCCCGAAATCCTTTGAGTGTCTGTGGTTTAATCATATAGGTTTTTTTATCCACTGCTGTATTTCCCAAATATTTCCGTCCGGGTCGGTAAAGTATGCCGTTCGCTGTCCCCATGGTTGCGTTTCGGGCGCTTTCATAAATTGTACACCTTTATCACGCAATTGTTGATAGAGGAGATCGATATTATCCGACTCGCCAAAACTGTAGATCGCTCCGCCGGGAGTCCCCATATTTTTTTTGCCCAGTAATTTTTCCACGAATTGTTTTCCGTAAATCGCGAGGTTGCAGTTTTTCAGTTTAAACTGGGTAAACTCTTCGTCCGGTACATCCCGCTTGATAGGGAAGGCGAGCGATTCTGCGTAGAATGCCTTCATCGCTTTGTAGCTTTTAGTAACTAAGATTATCCATTCAACACGTGTATTCATACTATTAAAGAATAGTGAATTTTTTACTCGATACTGATAGTATTTCAATACCATTATCGCGTATTAGAACCAGATCCTCAATCCGTATTCCATATTGTCCTTCAATATAGATGCCGGGTTCGACCGTAACGACCATGCCGGGTAGAAGGATCGCATCCTTCTGTGGTTGAGGTTTTGGAAGGATGCGATCCTTCCGGGCTATGAAGCGGGGTATTTCGTGGATGGCAAGTCCCACGCCGTGGCCGAGGGAGTGGGGATAGGTAGGGTAGCCGGCTCTTTCGATAACACGCCGAGCAATATGGTCTGCATCCGCACCCGAACGCCGCACGTCACCTGGAAGGTGGGCTTTGACTCCTTCCAGGTGGAGGTATTCAAGTGCGGCGTGTTGTGCATCAAAAACAGTATTGTATGCCTGACGCCACTCATCCTTGGGTTTCCCCACAAACACTACCCGGGTCATGTCGCTGCAATAGCCGTTGATTTTGGCTCCAAAATCGAGAAGGATGATATCAGAGCTTCGTAAGGCCGTTTGCAAGAGGTCCTCTTGCAATTTTGCAAGAGGACCTCTTGCAAAAACTGACCGTAAGTAATGCGGTTGACTAGAATTTTTTCCAAATGCGACGATGGGGGAGAAGGCGAGAGACGCGCCGTTTTTTCTAATGAATGATTCGATTTCCCATGCAATGTCTGTCTCTGTGACTCCAATTTTGATTTTGCCGAGAATAAAGTCAAAACATTGATCCGTGAGTTTTGCCGCGGCACTGATATTGGCAATTTCGTCTTTCCGTTTGATCATCCGTAATTCTTCAATGCGCCCCTTGGTCGGCACAAGTGTTATGCCTATTAATTCCTTTTTTAATTTTTGATACTCTGCAACCGTCAGGTCATTCTCCTCAAAGCCAAGACACTTGGCAGGGTTGCACCCTGCCATAATTTCAGCAAGCTTTTTCGCAAACGGGTTTTCCCTAGAAGTTTCAATAAAGGTTAAACCTTTTGAGGCTAAAAGGTTTAACCTTTTTAGACCCCTTGGCTTTCGCGTCAACTGTATTACCTCCTCTCGATACAGTGCATTTGTAAACAAGAAGAGTTTGTCTTGCGTTACTAAACAGTAGGCCTCCCGTTCCTCCGGCGCCGCGCCCCCGAATCCGGTGAGATACCGGATGTTGGTCGGGTTGGTGATAAGGAGTGCATCTAAATTTTGTAAAAGTATTTTTGTGTCCATAGTTTCTGTGGTTAAACTCTTATGCTTCCCTCTTTGACTACTATTTTATCCTCGATCATTACCATAGGGTTGCGGAGTACTACGTCAGTATGAAAAAGCACAGAATTGGTCCCACCAAATGTACTGTTGTTTCCAAAAGCGATGTGACATGTGCCATAGACTTTTTCTGCCTCTAGGACATTGTGATTGAGCAACGTTGTTGGATTTGTGCCTATTCCAAGTTCGCAGACTACACGGGATTTTGGTCCGGCTGTATCCATGCGTCTGAGTAGCTCTTTTCCTGCTTGGCTTTCGGTTATCATGGTAACATTGCCGTTGGCAATTTTTATCATGGTTGGTGTGTCAAGATCAATTCCAGCCATAGCTCCATCTACGACTAAGATACCCTCGGCTGACCCCTCTACAGGGGCGATGAACGCTTCACCTGCGGGCAAATTGCCGAAAGATCCAGGCATGTGTAAGATGCCAGTATCAGCGATGCCTTTTCTTCCTTTGATTGAAATTGTAAGTTCGGTACCTTCTGGACTTGTAATCCGAACATGTGAATTTTTTGACAGCAATGTCGCGATCGTCTCAGTCTGTTTTTTGAGCGCATGAGGATCTGTTTGCAATGTCCTAAGTATCATGGAATGTGATATTCCAGGGAGGCTGGCAATTCTTACGCCATTTTGACATGCCTCTCTGCGTGCTTGAGTATGGGAAAGGGAAAAGGAAGTCACTAAAAGAACAATTTGTGCGTTCCTCATTTTGGCTGCTACCTCATCCGGTGGTTCTTGAGAATTTTCAGTCATACCATCAAAAGAAATGTACTCCAGCTGTGAGGTATAGAGTTTTGCCGACTCAAAAAATATAGCAGCCTCATTTGTTTTTCTAGGATCCGAAACGATAAGCACTCGTTCATTGTTGGCAACTTGAAAAGATTTTCTAAACACCACTTCTCCCACGATTTGTTCTTGGGATGAAAGTGATCGTATGCAATCCGAACGGCTGAGAATTTGCGTTATAGCCATAGGGTCATATAAGGAGAACCGGCTTAAAAGGGAACCCAAAAAGTTTTGGGTTAAATAATTGTACTCCTTTATTGCTTCGCCACAAGGGAGCTGATTTGACACCTACAATAGTGATATTCATTCCTTTGCTGAGATCATTATTATATAGGGGTTTTCCTTTCGCATTTAATAAAATAATAAGGTCTGGGCAAGTAAGAATTGTTTTTTCATTGATCCAAAAAACGAGTGATTCGTTTTTAATAAATACCTTTGCGATTGCCTCTTTATTTTTTAGAGTAACCTGTTTTGTTGTAAATCCTCCTGTTAGTGTTGTTGCAATATCAGTGATTTTTCCTTGAAAAAGTAGTACACCCTCAACGCTCTCTAGTCGAGAAAGCAGTTTGTTTTCCTGTATGATTTGTCCCACTCGTATGGCTTGTGACACTGTATTTTTTACTAATGATTTTTTTGCCAGTGAGGGGAGTATGGGGTATCCCAATACATAGGCATATCCGCCAGAGGAAGTTGCGAGAGAGCGTAACAGAGTTTCTTCTTTTTTATATGTGGACGCAGTTTCTATTGTGATAATATCACCCTCTGGACTTGCAACAATAAGTGGCGTTCGAGGGATATTAAAAAGAGTTATAGTCTCCAAAAATACTTCGGGTGTGCTCCGTCCACCAACAAAGTCCGCATCAACAAGAGGGAGATTGAGGTCGGCTGCTAGAGCAACTGCAAGCGCTATGGAAAGTGGACCAATTTCTACTGGGATAATTCCGATAATTGGCGTCTGTAGTCGTTTTTCAAGGTGCGTTTTTGCCAGTGACAGAATTTTTTTTGGGAATGTTTTTTGAGACAGGCTCCCTACTGTATACGCTGTGATACAGATGCCTGGCTTAACGAGCTCATCCAGAGAACGCAAAGGAATGCCTACACGTCGATTGAGTTGCTGGTAAATATCTCTTGCCAATAGTGGAGATCCGCCGCCCCCCGTGCCATAAAAAGTACTTCCTAGAAGCAATGTCCCCCAGTTTTTGTTGGTCAGCAATTTCATATTATTCTAATACGAAACGCAATGTGTTGATAACGCTGAGTGCAAGATGCGTGCGAAAATCTTCTGTTTTTTTGACAAAAAGTTCTTTTAATTGATAAGTTTTTTGGCGACTATCCATAGATTTTGGGAAGGTGGATTTCTCTTCGTAATAGCTCACTTGTAAATTAACTAGGTCTTGGAGACTTTCCATTATCCTTTGATCGAGCATACACCAATTGGCTGCTTCAGCAAATAAAAGCGAGTTTCCAAGAGGGAACGGGAAAAGATCCACCTGTTGATCAATTATTTTTTCCCAATCACCAACATTTGTAGTATTTGGTACCTGAGAGGCAGGGAAAAGCCGTGTTCGTCTTTTTGATTGGTCTCCAGATACGCTATCCCAAAAGCCTGCAACGCCAAACATCTCATTTCTCGATCCTGATACACCGGCTGGATTATCCCTCATCCAACCTAGAAAGTCTTCATAAGCATATTGAAGTTTCTTATCCGGGAATGCTCGATCATCTACAAAGTGATTCACTGGTTCAACACAAAGAACATACGGGGTATTGATAAAGCCAGTAGACTGTAAAAGTTCTCCCCAGAAAGAGCTATACATAAGTAATATCGGAGCGGCTTGGAGTTTATTGAAGTTAGGATTGTTGAGCTCAACCGCCACAGCATCCACAGCATCTCGTAGTCCTCGACTGATACGTTGGTCTGATGTATATACAACGGACACTTGAACAGGTTCCTGTCGAGTGAGAGATAGCCACTTATTAATTCGTTCTACAGCCTCATTTGCTTGTTCACGAAATACAGTACTAGAAACCCCTGTAAGCGCCGAGAAGAACGAATCTTCAACGACAATTAGCGTGTCTTTTCCCTGAACTGAACCAACTGTTTCGACAATTTGATCCATACGCACGAGTTCAGCAGCACTCCGATAATCGTTTAAAGCTAAGTCGCCAGTAAAAATAGAACAGAGTCCCCCTATAACGGTAAAGTCACCTTCTGGAAGCGGGCTTACTCGTTCTAGTTTTGGAGTAATGGGGGAGAGAATTTCATCGGGAACTTGCGGTATTTGAGCATTGGGACCCAATCGCCAGCGAGCAGAATCAGCTCGAGCGATTTGACTTCGGTCATATATTGCTTCACGTATGGATTCGGTGGACGGCATAGTTTTTATAAAAATATTAAAATCCTGCGAATGGGGGAGTTTTGAAGAAATGGCAAATCTACAAATATACAAATATACAAATGGCAAACGAGAAAAAATTCAGAACTCCGCTACGCGCGGGAATATGTTAGGAGTAGCTATGATGGAGAGGGGAGCGCGATGAAGAAGCCACACCTGAAGCGGTTTGGTTGAGTAGATCGATAGATAATTGGTTAATTTGTTTCATAGATATATTTCTACACTCCTACATAGAAGTGTAGAATCAATATTGAATTGAATAGTAGCATATTAACATGTTAATACGATGGTGTCAAGGGGTAATTTCGTAATGGAATTGCAAATTAGAATAAGCGGGATGTACAATACGAGTGTATGAAAAACAGTCTTAACTTTACAGCCGTTATTACGCAGGATGAAGATAGGATGTTTGTGGCTACGTGTCCGGCGATTCCAGGGTGTCACTCGCAGGGTGAAACGTATGAGCAAGCTCAGAAAAATATTGAAGAAGCAATAAAGCTTTGTCTCAATGTTGCGAAAAATGATCGAACATATCGATCAACAATTGATTTTGGTCAAGATAAGTCGTCACGATTTGTAGGTGTTACCGAATTTCAGGTACCGCAACCGTTATTTGTATGAGTGGGATCCCCATCCTTTCGCCGCAAGAATTCCAGAAATTTCTTTAGATTGTTATTTACTACTTAAGAGAAAAACGGAGAGAAACCCCAGAGCAATACCGATCCATTGCTGTATGGTCAGCCGTTCTTTAAAGACGATTGCCGAAAGGGCAATCGTCGCGATGAGACCCAAGATCAGCCACATGACGCCGGTAACTCCGAGGATGTTTTTGCTTTGAGTGCCGGAAGCCACGCGATACTGCCGAGCGTGTAGCTCCCAATTGCCAGAATCGCAGTCATCGCGAAGGGTGAGTCTGCCCAAAGTTTTGAGAAATATTCGCCGAAAGCGTTAAGAGACGCAGAAATTATCAGCCAAAACCAGACCATACTTAAATTGTATCACCATTGATAATTCTATTTTTTGGGAAACAGGCGTTTTGCGAGAATTTGATATCCGCCCATGCCATTTTTGAGCCAGAGGGCGACGCGGGTGACGGTGGCTGTAGACATGCCAAGCTTTTTAGCAATCATGGCGTAGGATTTGCCTTGGATAAGCATTTTTACTGCCTGCCAGCGGTTGGAAAATTCTTTAAGTTCTGCAATCGTAAGAAGATCGCGGAAAAATTTGGACGCCTCATCGGTAGATTTGAGTCGGAGAATTGCTTCAAAAAGTTCTTTCATCGCGCTCGTTGGGTAGTCGGCTGTGACCTTTTTCATATCTATGGGGTTGGTTTTACTGTGGGCGATGCGGTTGCAGCGGGCGCGGTTCCGGTCAGGTTGCCCAAGTCCAGGATGCGGCTGGCGCTGATGCGGTCGTCTGTTTTGGCGGCCATGCCGATGACGTGGATGGTGTCGCCGACCGTTACTTTGGAAAATCCGCCTTTGGTGATTCCTTTGTCAGCAGTCCAAACGGCTATTTTGGTCACGGTTTCGATATCCACAATATAATTTTTTCCCTCCGGCGTTTTCACCGTCAGGGTAAAGTCCGCTTTACTTGTATCCGTCACCATACCCGCAATGCGCTGCGTCGGCGCGGCTTGGATAAAAATCACTTTGGCTTTCAGAAGGTCGAGTGTCGCATCAAATTCGCCGAACACTGCGACCTGGTCGCCTTTGTCCAGATTATCTGCTGTTAATTTGGTGCGTGTGCCCTTGATGATTTGGGCGATTTTTATGTCATCGGTTAGTTCGATTTTGACGTCTTTTGTTTTTGTTTCGATGGTGGCGGTGGATGCAGATACCGCTTTCACTGTGCCAAAGATTGCTTTCCGCTGCAGTTGGCGAAGCTCTGCCACTTTCGTAGCGAGCCGGTCCTTGAGGTCGTTGATTTGTTTTTGATTGGCAGCTTGCGTGGCATCTGCGGCAAGCACAGATAATCCCGGAAGAAGGGGGATAAAAAAGATAAACGAGATAAGGATAATTTTTTTCATTAAAATTCCTCCGGCGTGTAATACACAGTCACCGTTTGGGTGACCTGCTTGGCGTCTTTATATGCCGTGACGGTAATGTCGTTTTTTCCTTCAGCGAGGGTAATTTTACCGGCATACACGCCGTCTCCTTTTACCTTTACCACGTCCTCGTCCTTTGGTCCCTGGATCACGATCATACCATTCGCAAGCGTTTTGCCGGATACCAAAAGTTCCTCTTTGGACGCGATATCATCTGCGAGCGGACTGTCGATAGAAACAAAAAAATCTTTCGGGGCCGAAGCTGGGGCGACAACTGGTTTCTGTTTCGGTGATCCAAAAGAGAAGGAAAATTTCGGAAAGGAAATGGATTTGGTTATGGTGGGACCCAAAAGAAGCGCGCCGGTGATGACCAGTCCAATGCCTAACCCGATGAGCGTCGCCAGCAGTGCGTCTTTATTCATAATGGAGTTTCTGTGGCAGTAGTAAAGTCCGTGTTGCTTAGAATACTGAAATCTGTTATAAAATGCAAGCATGGATATTACCTATCTTGGTCATTCTTCTTTTAAACTGCGCGGAAAAACGAGCGTGGTCGTGACGGATCCGTATGATCCGACGGTGGTGGGTCTGAAATTTCCCAAGCACACAACGGCAGATATCGTGACCGTTTCCCATGACCACCAGGATCACAACGCGGTTGGCGAATTGGAAGGCGAGTCATTTGTGGTGAACGGTCCGGGAGAGTATGAAATAAAAGGGGTAGGTGTCGTCGGGTTATCGGTCGATAAAAACACGGTCTACCGCATAGAGATTGACGGCGTGAGCGTCGTGCACTTGGGGGATGTGGGCCACGTGCTGACTGCCGACCAGGTAGATAGTTTGGATGGCGTAGATGTACTTATAGTTCCAGTGGGCGGCGTGTATACCGTGGATGCCGCAGGGGCAGCACAGATTGTCCATGAAGTGGAGCCTTCCATTGTGATCCCGATGCACTATGGCCGGCCGGAGCTGAATCAAAAAACACTGGGAGGTCTTGCTCCCGTTGCCGCATTTCTCAAAGAAATGGGGAAAGAAGGCGTGCAGTCTCAGCCAAAACTGGTCATTACGAAAGAAAAAATTCCTGAAGAGATGCAGGTCGTTGTACTGGAATAAATGAACCCCAAAGTCCCTCCTCATGATGATACGGCCGAGCAATCGGTACTTGGAGCCATCCTCATCGATAAAGATGCGATGATTGATGTGGCCGAATTTTTGCGGCCCGCGCATTTTTACAAAGAATCCCATGGGCTAATTTTCAGCGCGATTATGGAACTCTACGAATCGCATGAACCGATCGACGTGGTGACGGTGACGGCACAGCTGAAAAAAAACGGATCGCTCAAGGATGCGGGTGGATCTTCCGCGGTGAGCGACCTGCTCAATGCCGTACCGACGAGCGCCCATGCCCAGCGGTATGCGCGTATTATCCAGGAACATTTTACCAAGCGGCAACTGGTCGCTGCGGCGGCCCAGATTACCGAACTCGCGTTTCGTGAAGAAGGGTCAGCCCAGCAAATCGTAGACCGGGCGGAGCAGGAAATTTTTGCCATATCCCAGGCCTCCATGCGCCGTGATTTTATCCCCATTAAGGATGCACTGGCTTCTTCATTTGACCGTCTGGACGAACTGCATAAACGCGCCGGGGGCTTACGCGGCGTGCCAACGGGATTTTCAGAACTCGATAACAAGCTTGCCGGTATGCAGGATAGCAACCTCCTTATCCTTGCCGCCCGTCCCGGTACCGGAAAAACGGCGATGGTTCTCAATATCGCCCAATATGTGGCGGTAAAAGAAAAAATTCCGGTCGGCATCTTTTCTCTTGAAATGAGTAAGGAGGAATTGGTGGACCGGTTATTGGTCTCGCAGGCGGATATTGATGCGTGGAAACTGAAAACCGGTCGGTTAACGGATGACGACTTTACGCGGCTTTCTGAAGCAATGGGGGAGCTTGCGGAAGCGCCCATTTTTATCGATGACACGCCGGGACTTAATATTTTGGAAATGCGCACCAAGGCCCGCCGGATCCAGATAGAACACGGGGTGAAGTTTTTGATTGTGGATTATCTACAGCTCGTAGATTCCGGTCGAAGATTTGACAATCGCGTGCAGGAGGTGTCCGTCATTTCACAGTCGCTTAAGAATCTTGCGCGCGAACTCCGTCTTCCGGTCTTGGCGTGTTCCCAGCTTTCCCGTGCGGTGGAGTCGCGTGGTACGCGGGTGCCGGAGCTTTCCGACCTTCGCGAGTCCGGATCGATCGAGCAGGATGCGGACGTGGTCATGTTCCTTTACCGCCAAGAAGGGGATCAGACGACGTGGGGACCACAGATTCCGACTAAGCTCCGTATCGCCAAGCACAGGAACGGCCCATTGGGGGAAATAGATCTTATCTTCCGCGGAGACCGCATCCGGTTTTATAGTGTCGACAAAAAACAGAGCGAATCCGGCCATTAAATTCCTTAATGTTACAGTTAGTATGTTCTAATGTTTTAAAACATTAGAACACAGGCGAGATTTTGAATCATTGAATCTCTTTTTAGGGATTTATTCCCCGGCAGCTTGCTGCGCGGTAGTTCATTTGTTGATGAGCTATGAGTGGATTTTGTAGGAAGGAATGTGATATAAACAAGGCAGGCGTGCGCCGGGGTGGCGGAATTGGCAGACGCGCAGGTCTCAAAAACCTGTGGAGTTAATCACTCCGTGACGGTTCGACCCCGTCCCTCGGCACTTGGGTGTGGTATACTAAATGTATTATGCAAACGACTATCCTGAACTATCGCATCATTGTCGAGCCGGATGAACGGACTGGCACGAATGAGCCGTGTTTTACGGCATACTGCCCGACGCTTGGCGTGGCCGACGGCGGTGATACCGTTGAAGAAGCACTCGCCAACGTGCGCGGTGCAATTGAGGCGTATGTTGAGTGTTTGGTGGAAGATGGACTTACGGTACCTGTTGATAAACCGGAACAGTCTTTTATTACCGCAACGCAAGTAAAAATTCACGGAGCCGTACAATTTGCATAACACCCGTTTATGCCGAAACTTCCCCAAGTTAAGCCCCGCGTGCTTGCAAAGATACTTCAAAAGAAAGGATTCCTCGAGAGACCGACCAAAAGTAGCCACGTGGGATATGTTCATCCCGACGGTAGGCGCACAACGATTGCCTTTCATAATAAACCGATCCCCAAGGGAACTTTACGGGCCATTCTCCGTCAGGCAGATATTCCGGTTGAAGAGTTCGTTAAACTATTGTAGTATAGTGCGGGTACGGCGGGTCGGTTCGACCCCGTCTCTCGGCACTTGCTTGTGGTATACTTGGCGTAATATGCAGACAACCGTCTTGAATTATCGCGTCATCGTAGAACCGGATACCCAAACCGGCACGGGCAAGCCGGGATTCACGGCTTTGTGTCCGACGCTTGGCGTTGCTGATGACGGGGATACTATCGAGGAGGCACTCACCAACGTCAAAGGCGCCATTGAGGCGTATACCCAAGCTTTATAAAAGCGATCCCGTCTCTCGGCACTAAGATTATTAACTATGAAATTTCAGGCAAAAGTTACAGATGTTACTAAAATAGAAGCTGATCTTTTGGCGGTGTTTGCCGGAAGTGAGGAAGCCAGAAAAGTAGATGGGGCGGAGGAGTTCGACGGAGAACAGGGGGACATACTATTTCTTCATTCTCACGGCAATATTCCGGCCAAGCGGGTGGCTATCGTGGGATTGGGAAAAATTTCGGAGTTGACCGTTTCTGATCTTCAGACAATTGCTGCCAAGATTGGCAAAAAGGCCAAAGAGGTGGCGGCAAAAACGGTAGCTATAGCATTGCCAAAAGAACTTCAAGCCCAGGCGATCGTGGAAGGCTTGACACTCGGGACGTATACATTCTCTAAACACAAAAGCGAGGAAACACGCAACAAGGAAAAACACATAGAGGAAGTGAGCATTCTTACAACACCGCCGAAACTCAACGCGGTAGTAGCAGGCATCAGTCGGGGAGAAACGGTCAGCCAGGCTGTTATGTTCGCCCGGGATCTGGTCAATGAACCGCCATCATTTACAACGCCTACCCATCTTGCAGACGTTGCTGGGAAGCTCGTGAAAGGCCACGCCAACATGAGTTGTGAGGTGTTTGGCCCCAAGGAAATGAAAACACTGGGAATGGAAGCGATCCTCGGCATTGCCCGCGGAAGTGACGAGGAGCCACGGTTTATTCATCTTTCTTACAAAGGTGGAGGGGGAAAAACTGTTTGCTTGGTCGGTAAAGGCATTACCTTTGATACCGGCGGACTATCGCTTAAAGATTCCAAAAACATGGAAACCATGAAGCTTGATATGGCAGGTGCGGCGGCGATACTGGGTGTTTTTTCTGTCTTGCCTATCCTTAAGCCCAATATCAACGTGGTCGGGCTTATCGCAGCGACTGAAAACATGCCCGGCCCCAAGGCCATTAAGCCCGGGGATGTGGTGGCCGCAATGAACGGCAAGACGATAGAGATCCTCAACACCGATGCGGAAGGTAGGGTTGTCCTCGCTGACGCGCTTTCCTACGCGGGGGCAAAAGTCAAATCGGATGCGATCGTGGATCTTGCGACGTTGACCGGGGCTTGCATGGTAGCGTTGGGAGAGGAGATTGCGGGAATGTTTACCGATGATGTCACGCTCGCCGAAGAGCTCGAAAGGGCTGCCACCGATTCAGGGGAACATATCTGGTCCATGCCCCTTGCGCGGCAGTACAAAGAGCTTGTAAAAAGTGATGTGGCCGATGTGAAAAATATATCCGGGACGAAGTATGGTGGGGCGATCAATGGCGCTTTGTTTCTCGCTGAGTTTGCTCCTTTAAGCGTGCCGTGGGCTCACCTCGATATAGCAGGTCCGGCTTTTGCCGAAAAGGATGCGCCTCTCACCCCCAAAGGCGGAACGGGATTCGGGGTACGGATGCTCCTCCAATGGTTACTTCAGGAGAAATAAGAAAAACGCGACCGTGGCCACCTGGGTCACCAGTCCAAAGGGAAGCTGGGCTTTTGTATGGAACCTATTCTGTAGTTTGTAGGCGCCAAAAAAAAGTTTTTCCAGCGAGTTTGCACGAGCAGACGGCTCCTTCTTTTTTGCATTGGCAAAGAACATATACCACGGCGCTTCTGCCCAATCCGGGAGCAGGGAGCTAACCAGCGCAGCGGTAAATGTGATAAACGGTGCGGAACTTCCAAAAATATACCAGCTTGCTCCCATGCCAAAGACCGTTTCGGCTATGGCAAACGTGCCGGTTGCGGTTTTCGTGCGCATTCTCCAGTTGGTGCCAAAATCCCAATGCGGTATGCTATCCATGATGTAATGCGATGAAAGAGCAAGAATGGACGCGGTCGTGGGATCGGAAAATTTTGCAGCTATAGCCCCGGCAACCAGTGCGTGTGCAGTAGCAGTCATAGGAGTATTGTATGCTATCATGGGGTATGTTGCAATTTCTCATAGCGAACCGCGCATTCCGCTTCTTATGGCTCGGCCAGATTTTTTCCCAGCTTGCCATGAACTCGCTGATTTTTACCTTGGCGCTGGTCGTGTATCGGCAGACGGGCAGTAACACCGCAGTATCGGGATTGTTCCTGGCATTCGGCGTGCCGGCGCTGCTGTTTGGCATGGTGGCGGGGACGGTGGTTGACCGGCTCGACCGTAAGATGGTGCTCCTTCTCTGTGATGTTATTCGGGCGGCACTCGTGCTCTTCCTCTTTTTTTTCCTCAAAAACCTTGTATTTGTATATATTTTGGTGTTTATCAATGCACTCATTAACCAATTCTATGTGCCGGCAGAAGCCCCGACGATCCCAAAACTCGTACCGCGGGAGCAATTGGTGCGGGCCAACAGCTTATTTTCTTTTACGTACTACAGCAGTATGGCCATCGGATTTATGTTAGCCGGGCCAATGCTGAAGTTGTTGGGTGCGCACAATACGGTGCTTGCGCTGAGCGGATTGTTCCTGACGGCAAGCGTCATGGTGGCAAACATACCCCAACAGGGCGATGGGCTCGCGAGTATTCTCAGAGTACGCGGGTATCGGCCATGGGCGTTGGCGGGTAAAATTTGGCAGGAAATTACGAACGGTTTGGCATATATTTTTTCTGTGCCTATGCTGTCCGATGCGATTGTGCTTTTGACTGGTACTCAGGTAATTCTTTCCGTGTTGGGGGTACTTGCACCCGGATTTGCGGACCGCGTTCTTGAAATTGATTTGCGTGATGCATCGGTCGTAATCGTAGGGCCGGCAGTGGTTGGGATTATTTTAGGTGCATTATGGGTAGGGAACCAGGGATACCAGATCGGACAGGCACGACTTATTAAAATTGGTATTATAGGGGCCGGCGTATTATTACTGCTCATTGCCGCTACCGTGCCGCTTACACGGATTGCCTGGTGGAGCTGGCTCTATGCAAAACATATCATCGTGCCCGTGGAGATGACGCTTTTTTTCCTTTTGGGAGTGGCCAATAGTTTCTTGGACGTTCCGGCCAACAGTACGCTTCAGGGAAAAGCAACCGGTTCGATGCGCGGCCGCGTGTACGGGATGCTCACGACTGCCGTGGGCGGCGTGGGGATGTTGCCGGTGGTCGCGGGCGGCGTATTAGCAGATACGTTTGGTGTGGCAAAAGTGATTTTTTTCTTAGGCGTTGTGGTATTGTGTTACGGGATATGGCGGGTGAGGTATAATAAAGCATAGCTATGTTTCCTATTCTTTTTTCCATCGGCCCGGTTCACCTTTTTAGTTTCAGTGTTTTTTTGATTGCGGCCTGGCTGGTGTTTTCCTTTGTTTTCTGGAAACTTTTGCGAGCGGAAGCGGCGGAGGAGGAGCGGATTTTTGATCTCACATTTTATGCGACCCTTGCGGCACTGGCGGGGGGGAGATTGGGTTTTGTTTTGTTCCATCGGGACCTTTTCGTCAATGATTGGCTGGCGGCTGTTGCACTTTGGGTGGTGCCGGGATTGTCGCTCTACGGCGCATTGATTGCCGGATTGGCTACATGTATTGTCTTGAGCCGGTCGTATCGTGTGCGGTTGGGACAAGTACTGGATAGCATTGCGTTGGCGTTTCCGGCAGCGCTCATTGTTGGGAAAATCGGGTCGCTTCTTGACGGGTCGGAAGTAGGTATTGCCGCATCGCTGCCGTGGGCAGTGTCATTCGTCGGCCACGTGGGTTTACGCCATCCCGTACAACTGTATGAAATAGTATTTTTGATTCTGGTTCTTGTGGCGGTATGGCTTTTGGGGAAACGCGGGGAACGCAATAAATGGCCGTACGGGCTGGTGGGGATATGGTTTGTGTTGCTGTTTAGCGTCGGCGAGTTCGCTCTTGAATTTTTGAAGGAGAGTCCTGTATACTGGGGGTTACGCGCCAATCAATGGGTTTTGGTGGCACTCTTTGCTGAAGGCCTGGGCGCGTTTTACGTGCGCGGCGGCGGCAGAGAAAAAATCCGGCCGATGGTCGCGAATTTAAAAAGGAGCATCTATGCAAAGTTTTCCAAACGACGTCCTGACGGAACTGCAAAAGCATCTTGAAGCGGAAAAAAAACGTGTATTGGCGAGGATTACGCAGCTGACGGCGCAGGACCCATTTTCTGATCCTGAGCGATTAAATGATAATGCCGCGTCAGACGCGGAGGCGAGCGAAGAGTCCAGTCATGACCGCTTTACCGCCATGATTGAAGAGCTTAAGGCGCAGTTGGTTGACCTTGAAAACGCGCTTGCACGAATTGCGGCCGGGACGTATGGATTTTGTGTTGAATGCAAACAGATGATCGATACAGACAGGCTCGCTATTTTGCCGACGGCAACGTTGTGTCTTAGGTGTGAGCAGAAAAAAAGAAGTCATAATGGACATCCCCATTCTTTTTGAAGACGATTGTCTTTTCGTTGTGAATAAGCCCCCGGGTATTGTGGTAAACCGCGCGGAGTCGGTAAAAGGCGAGACAATACAGGATTGGGTGGAAGACTATCTTCATTTGTCATCCCGGCCCCCGAGCCGGGATCCAGCGAGCGCGAAGGATGGATTCCGGGTCAAGCCCGGAATGACAGAAGTAGGCAGCGCGTCTGATTTTTACAGCCGGGCGGGGATTGTGCATCGGATTGATAAGGAAACGTCCGGGTGCCTGCTTATTGCCAAAAGGCCGGACGCGTTTGCCGAATTGCAGCGCCAGTTTAAAGAACGGATCGTGAAAAAAACATATCTGGCGATCGCACACGGAAAAATTGTGCCGGTTGAAGGAGAAATCCGGGCGCCGGTTGGGAGACTCCCGTGGAACCGGGAGCGGTTCGGCATCGTGCCGGGGGGGAAAGAGGCGGTCACGAGGTATAAAGTTTTGCAAGGGGTGGTCTTGCATGGCAAGACCACCCCTTATGAAGTATTTTCTCTCGTTGAACTTTATCCGGAAACGGGGAGAACGCATCAGATTCGCGTCCACCTGAAATACATCAATCATCCGATTGTGGGTGATTATCTCTATGCCGGCAGGAAGACTGCGCGGGATGACCGTACGTGGGCTCTACGGGTGATGCTCCATGCGTGGAAAATTTCGTTTACCCACCCGGTAAGCGGGGAGACTCTTGCAATAGAAGCCCTGATACCGGATGATATGAATACAATCATCCATGGATCCTCATAGTATTTCTCTCATCACTACGTTGGTTCTTGTTTTTACTGCTGCCATATTCGGCGGCATCGTTGCCAGAAAACTCCGTTTGCCCATGATTATCGGTTATATCGCAGCGGGTCTCGTGGTGGGGACGCTTATCCCGGGATTGCTTGCCCGGTCATTTCTTCAGCTGATCGCAGACACCGGAGTGACGTTGCTGTTATTTACGCTTGGTATTGAGTTTTCTTTTGTGCGGCTTCGGCCAATTTTGCGAAGCGTTTTTTGGGCAGCGGTTGCGCAGATTGTCGTCTGTGCGTTTCTCTTTCTTTTTGCCGGATTTGCCCTCGGTTTGCCATTTTTACCAAGTTTTTTTGTGGCAGTCGCCGGATCGCTGTCTTCCACTGCAGTGGTTGTAAAACTTTTAAGTGAACGGGGAGAGCTGGATACCGTACCCGGGCAGATAGCCACAGGGTGGCTGGTGATTCAGGATCTTGCCGTGGTGCCGATCATGCTATTATTGCCGGCTGTGGCGTCTGTGGTGTCGCAGGGAAACGTCAGTGTGCTGGGAGCCGTCGGCGCCATCGGTAAATCACTGGTGTTTTCTGTCCTTGCCCTTGCCGGTATCGTGTTTTTTGGGAAAACGCTGATCCCAAAACTATTGGGGAAAGTGGCGGCCACCGGAAGCCGCGAGATTTTTGTGCTTGCGACCGTGGGGTTAGTATTTCTGGCCGGAGTGACGACCTATTCCCTCGGTATGTCTGCGGCATTGGGCGCGTTTATCGCGGGACTACTGGTTGCTGAAACAAGCCAAAATCATGCAATTTTTTCTGAAATCCGTCCGCTTCGGGATCTTTTTGCCGTGGTGTTTTTTGTAAGCCTCGGGATGACGATTTCGTGGGAAACGCTGGTTCGGATGTGGCCGGTGATTCTCGCGTTGGCCGTGGGAATGATTGCCATAAAGACAGTGACAGTATACGGACTTTCGCGGTACCTTGGGTATCACCGGAAAACGGCGTTTCTGGTTGGGGCATATTTGGGGCAACTCTCCGAATTTGGATTTATCATCGCGGCAGTCGGCGTCTCGTCGGGTGTTTTATCGGCATCGTATGCCAATCTCATTGTTTCCCTGGTATTCGTGACGATCCTTATCAACGCGCCGATTCTGACCCATGGCCACCGATTATATTACTGGGTGTACCATACGCTGGGCGGCAAGTGGCCGCGGATTTTCCGGCAGGGCGATGAACAGTTTACACCGGGCAGGGAGGAGTTACCGCTATCAGACCACATTGTAATCTGCGGGTATGGCAGAGTGGGGAAGTACATCGGCCGGGCGCTTCAGATGGCAAATATCCCTTTTTTGGTTATCGATTATGATCAGGCGACCGTGGCGTCGCTTAAAGCAAAAAGCATCGCGGTGATTTTTGGCGATCCTGCGGATAAAGAGGTGCTCGACTATGCACAGGTAGACCGCGCGAAAGCCATTATTATTGCTATCCCGGACAAGCATACCCAGGAAATGATCATCGCCCATGCACAGACGATGAACCGCCGCATAAAAATTCTCTGCCGCTGCCACCATGAGGAAGACCAGCGGCATCTCAAGTCCTTGGGGGTCCAAACGATCGTTCAGCCGGAATTTGAAGCGGCCATATCCATCGTGTCGCGGGTGCTTTCGGATTTTGGCGTGTCATCGGACGACCTCTCCGGCAAAATTTCACGCCTCAAGATTGAACATGGGGTGGGGTAAATGTAATACTTGACGAGAACGTAATACAGATGATAAAGTAATACTATTATGATTTACCACACGACGCTTACTCAAAAGTGGCAAATGACGATACCCAAACACGTAAGAAACGTGTTGGGACTGACACGCCCGGGCAGGATCGTGGTCGCCGTGGAACCCAAGCGGAAGGCATTTATGATTGAGCAGCCGCCGTCTATTTTTGATCTTGCGGGTACATTTACGCCAAAGGACAAAAAAAAGATCATCAACGCGGTGAAAATTCGAGACTATATGGAAACGCACTATGAACGCACCTGACAGGAGACGGATGGTTCTCGTTGATACCAATGTTTTTCTTCGGATTTTCGTTAATGAAAATGAACACATGTTTCAGGAGTGCAGAGAAGTTTTTGAATTGGTTGCCCACGGGACAATTGCAGCGTACACCAATACGATTGTCCTTACTGAAATTCAGTTCGTCCTCACTACGATCTATCGCTACCCGCGAGAAAGAATCAAAGAAGCATTGGAGTCCGTTCTTTCAATTCCCAATATAAAAATTACGGATGATACTGATGCCCGTTTGGCAATAGATGCATACGGTAAAACAACTATTAAATTCGCCGATTGCCTCCTTGCGTCGTCGAAGCGTATCCAAGAGGGGAAGTGTGAAATCCTTTCCTACGACCGTGACTTTGATAAACTCGATGTCCGCCGCGTCGAGCCGCGTGATCTCCTCAAGAAATTTTCATAAACATTGTCAATTTACTTCCGACCGGGGGAGAATTGACAAGGTTTTTCGTAAACCGCAGGTGTCGATCTGACTCACTCCGGGAGTGGGGGAGACAATGGTCTGTTCGCTTCGGCAAAATCCCCCGTCTCAAAATCGAGTACGGGATGGGGTAGTATTATTTACTCTCTGGGAAAATAACTTTTCCTTGAACACTTACCATACCAGCTTGGTGTTCGGCTTTAGTGATTGCAGCTGCTGAAAATGGTGTAAATCCTTCTCTTGTCATTACTCCAGGGATAACCGATGTGTATTGATCAGTAAAACTACTTATATCAGATGGATTTCTTTGTGCGGCAGTTTGGCATCCATCTCCGGCGAAGTCAATAACTGCTTCATCAGGATATTTAGTACCACATCTGCCGTTGTTTCTTGCATAAACACAGTTATTCGGCAGACAAATGTTTTGGATAATATTTTTTTCTGTTTCTAAATAACCCGATTGTGATGCCATAGTATTTTTCCTTTCTTGACGCGAGTCTATCTCTCTCTCTCGATAAAGTCAATGGGACGGGGTATAGCCAGTTACAATTTAAGAATTAAGTGGTTGACAACAATAACGCGGCCGCGTTATTGTTGTCAATAGAGAAAATGGTATGAAAAATAAAAAACGGCGACCAAAACAATCACCATTTGCCCGGATCGATTGGGAGAAAGCAGTGTCACTATTTCATGAGCAGCCCAAGCAGGAAAAGGAACAGGGTACGTATCCGTCCACCAAAGAGATCCTTTCATTTCTTGCGGGAGTAGGCGTCATCGGATTGATTCTTGCTTTTCCACCCGCTCTCACCGGCGTTGCTGCATTTATCCGTTTAGGACGTCGTGATTACAGCGGGTGGGGGATGCGCAGAACCCTCAAGCGCTTAAAGGGTCAGAAGTACATTACGGTGAGTGAAGATGATAAAGGGAATGTGACCGTGCAAATCACCAAGCAGGGTATGACGCGGGCGCTGTCGTATAAACTTGAGTCCATGGCACTGCAAAAGCCAAAGAAGTGGGATGGGAAGTGGCGGGTGGTGGCGTTTGACATTCCGGAGAAATACAAAAGGTTGCGTGACGTTTTTCGGATGCGGCTTGGGCAATTGGGGCTCTATCAGCTCCAGGAAAGTGTCTACGTGTCCCCGTATCCGTGTTTTGACGAAGTGGAGTTTCTGCGGGAGCTTTATGGCGTATCCTTTACGGTTCGTTACATAGTTGCCGATCGGATAGAAGATGACGAGTCTTTGCGACAACGCTTTAAACTTGGTTGACAACAATAACGCGGCCGCGTTATTGTTGTCAATGGATGGTAATTTTTGCAGTGTCGAGGTCTTTATGAAACCGGAGTGCTGGTAATATGGTTAGGTTTGCCATTGACGAAATGAATGGCAATGTTATGTGGTATTTTTCCCCCACATGTTTCTACCGCAGTACCATCTCCCGGTCCTTGCGGCCAATGCAGAACTCGTCGTAAAGCTGCTTGCGCCCAAAAAACGTGATTACCATCGCATCCATCTGGTACATTAATTTCCCTGCCTTCAAATTCGATGTATCCCCCTGGCATGATTGGTGCCTCCTTTATGATTTGAATTTTACCCCTCTCTCTCGATAAAGTCAATGGGACAGGGCATAGTCAGTTACAATTTCAGAATTAAGTGGTTGACAACAATAACGCGGCCGCGTTATTGTTGTCAATGGTCGGTGGAAAAATCTTATTCGATCTTGACTGGCTTTACCGGAATTCCTCCCAGGTGAGCGGTTGGGTCTTTATGCGCGTGTACATCAACGTACCATTCGTAAGGAGGCATTGATGCTTGCCATGGTTTATCAACAGCAGCCCCGTCATCAAATTGAATAGATCTTACTAGCTCTATTTCAGGAGGAATTATTACATCATCTGGAACGACATAGTCAAAAAGCACTTCACCATCACTTCCAATGTCTTTTCTGCTTACCAATATAAATTTTTTTGGAAGAACACCAGAGTTGAGAGCGCTTGTTGTGATTTTTGTGTGAAATGCATCAACCCGAGAATTAAAAAGATCTCTTCCCATTCGTTCTTCTGCAGAAATTTCATGTGATTCGCGTAACATACAAGGCATCTCCTTTCTTGAAGGGAGTCTACCTCTCTCTCTCGATAAAGTCAATGGGACAGGGTAAAATCAGAATATGTTCAGCTTCAAGATTTTTCACAAAGACAAAAAGACGAAGGCCAGGGTGGGGGAGATACATACTCCTCACGGGGTCATCAAGACTCCGGCGTTTGTGCCGGTGGGGACGCAGGCGAGCGTTAAATCATTAACTCCTGAAGAGATTAGAGATTCCGGAACGCAATTGTTTTTCGTCAACACCTACCACATGTACCTTCGGCCGGGGATAGAGGTTGTTAGGAAGCTCGGAGGATTACACAAATTTATGGGATGGGATGGACCGATCATCACTGATAGCGGAGGGTTTCAGGTGTTTTCGTTGGGAAGAAATATGGCCCCTCGTACTCATGAAACCGAACGAAAAACGAAAATGTCTAGGCATGATACCGGGAATCAAGCAATCAAACTGCATCAGTATTCTTCCTTAGTCAAGATCACTGACAAAGGCAGAGGCGGGAATGAAATCGGGAACGAACAGGCGATTGCGGATGGATCGCTTCTTGATCTCGCCACACAGTGGCTTTAGAATAAAAAGAGGAGGTGGAAACATATGGGCGGATTCGGCGACATGTACAAAGGGGATAAACGGAAACTCAAAAAATCCCAATTAGAAAAAAAGGCACAACGGCAACTTACTCCGAGTGCCTGGCAATTGCCTCAAGTAGAGATCATCAAAAAAGGCAAAAAAGAATGAAAAGTAAGCACGAGCGGCTGGGAGCACGGTATTGGAAGTCGATGTTGCTCGTCGTGCTTTGTCTCCTGATCGCGCTTGCAGCTGCCGCGTTTTTTTATGTGCGGACCCGGGATAATTTGTCCCGCTTGACGGTCCTGTCGATTGGAGATCCCATGGTGGTGTGGTCCCAAGACCTGCAGTCCAACAAGTTTATTAAAATCACCATTCCTGCAAGTGCACAGGTCGATGCCGTGGGCGGGTACGGAAGGTATTCATTAGGATCACTTTGGAAATTGGGGGCGATTGATAACAAAAACGGCACGCTGGTATCAGATAGTCTGGAAGAAGCGCTGGGTATATCCATACCGTGGTATGTGGATGTATCGCCCGGACGGTGGCTTCCCCGCACCAACATGCCGCTCCCTCTTCTTCTCTCGTGGATCTGGCGCATGCGCAGTGTAAAGTCTGATCGCATGACGGAGGTGGCGATTACCCCTCAAGCCGCGCTTGCTGTACAGGATTTGCCGGATGGAACCCGCGCGCAGGTTATGGATCCGACCCGGGTCGATGCACTTCTGGGTACGCTGTTTGAAGACGAAGCGATCCGGCGGGAACGCTTGTCCGTCACGGTCTACAACACGACGGATATGCCTACATTAGGGGCACGGGTGGGTCGGATGCTTAATCGGGTCGGCGTGTTTGTGGTGCGGGTGGGCAATGACAGCCCGGCTATTGAGCACTGTACAGTAAGCGGAGAAGCAGCTGCCGTTAAATCAATAACGGCTCGGACGATCGCATCAATCTTTCGCTGTATTACGGTCGTGAAACCATCAGAAGCGGGGGATTTGGATGTTCGGGTTGGCACGCGCTATCAAGCCCGTTTTCTATCTGCCCCGCGTTAATTTTCATCACCCTCGTCTTCATCTTTCTCTTCAGTATCTGCGGTCTTTTCCGCGACACCGGCACCGAGGTTTCCGCCTTTGGCAAAGGGGATATAGCTGGTCGTTGATGTAAAAGAAGGTTGGTGGGCAAATTTTTTCCCGCGGGATGTTTCCCGTAAAAATATTTTCAGCGATTTGGCATCCGCGCCTTTCATAAGTGCTTGGTAGGTATTGCCGCCTGCGAGAAATTTGATGAGCTTAAACGAGAGGTCATCCGGGATGGCAGCCAGGTAACGGTCTTGTTCGTCGCGCACCTCAACCACGTGATTTTTTGCTTTTAAAAATACTTCCTGGCCGCTTGCTAACCGGGAGAGTATTTGGGATGGCGCACTGTGGACGCATTCCACAATTTTGGTTTTTCCGGGTTCTTCCAAAAACATGAGCGGGCTTGTGGCGTGAAGCGCCGCAGTTTTAATAAGGTCTTTTTTGGACAGAGATCCCAGTTTTTTCAGGTTTTTGAGGGCGATCTGGTGATACGCATCGAGGTGAAGGGCTTTTTGGTACGTCTTTTTTGATGAGGCAATCTGCCCGGTTTTCATGTAGGCAAATGCAAGTCTGCAGAGTGCATCAATGTCTGTTTTGTCCAGAGCTATGAGTGCAGTATTGATGCGGATGGCCTCTTTCCAATGTTGAAGCAGTGCGGCGTGTATGGCGTCGTCGGCAGTCATGTGAAGGAGAGTGTATCGGTTTCTTGAGAAAAGTCAAGGGAGGAAGTAAAATACGAAGGAGATATGAATGTTTATGTATTCGTGAAGCGATGGGGGAGGAAATTAGCCTTTTCTAAACGGCAGCAGTTGGTTACTGTTACCCTGCTTCTCACGACCGGATTGGTACTCACCCAGCTTGTTGGGGGGGACTGGCGGTACCCTATGGTTGCTGCACTCTCTCTTGCGACGTACCTGTTTGCGGCAGTGGGACTTCGGAAAGGTTTGGCAGGCATGGAATGGGTGACACTGCTCACGCTTCCGACGCTTTTTACTGCTGCCATTGCGTTGTTTTATTTTCTTCTGCCGGTGCGGTGGCTCACCCGGGTGCCGGTGGCGGTCCTGTATGCGGTGGGTATGTATGCACTGCTTCTGACGGAAAATATTTATAACGTGGCGGCAGACCGCACGATTGCGCTTCTTCGTGCCGCCCAGTCCATCGGATATTTGCTGACACTTCTCACCTATTTTTTACTCATGCAGACGGTCCTCGCGTTTCGGTTCGCAAGCGGCGTGGTCGTTGTGCTGACCGCTCTCATAAGTTTTCTTCTCCTCTTGCAGTCGCTTTGGTCTATGGAATTAGGGGATCGGGTGAGTAGGCGAGTATGGTATTTGTCAGCGGCGCTAACCCTCGTTCTCGTAGAGCTTTCCTGGGTATTTTCTTTTTTGCCGGTGAAAACCACGCTCCAGGCGCTTTTTTTCACGACGTGTTTTTATAGCCTTTCGGGTATGGCACAGCAGTATGTGGTGGAAAAACTGTACAAAAAAAATGTGATTGAGTTTTTTGTTGTGTGCATGGTCGTGTTTCTTCTCATTCTTGTCACCACGCGCTGGCGGGGAAATTTATAGACCGGGAAGGGGAGTGGAGAGTGTTTAGTGCTTGCAGTGAGGAGCGAAGCGACGAACTGATATAGTTTGATCTATTTGTGGATAACTAATAAACTATAGGACAATACGAATTGTGCGGGAGAATTCTTTTCACGGTTTCATCAGAAGGCATTTCACAAGCTAGCAGGCACATGGGTTCACTCTTGTTCTCTCTTCTCTTAGATTGAGTACACAATGTGTGCGTAATTTTAGCTGTTTGGATTGTCATTACGCTCCAAATTAGTGATATAGAAGAGTACAATGCTGGTGAAATCAGCCGTAAAAATAATGGTTTGGAGCATATTGATAGGCTAAAATAAACCGAAACCAGCGTTTATCTTTTACTGCTGAGGCAGCAGGAGTGCTAAAGGTGTAAAGAATTAGCTTTGAAAGTATTTGTTTGGAGCATAATAATGCGCTATTTACGACGTCTGAAGAAAAGCCGAAAGCGGTTTTTCTTCTTGT
>JBBTTP010000048.1:0-1290 GCA_038064215.1 Patescibacteria group bacterium
GGCAGAAACTATTGCCAACCGCCCGCTCCGCGTTTTGAACCTGTTTGCCTATACCGGAGGGGCTACCCTGGCAGCAGCCGCGGCCGGAGCACAGGTCACGCATGTGGATGCCGCAAAAAGCACCATCGCCTGGGCCCGGGAAAATGCCAAACTTTCCGGTTTATCCGACCATCCGATACGCTGGATAGAAGATGACGCGCTTAAGTTTGTTCTCCGTGAAGCGAAACGGGGCAATACCTATGACGGCATCATCCTGGACCCGCCGAGATTCGGAAGAGGAACCAAAGGAGAAGTCTGGAAGATTGAAGTTGATTTACCCACATTGCTTACCGCGTGCCGGACCATTCTCTCCAAAACGCCGCAATTTTTTTGTATCAATGCGTATACTGCAGACCTCTCCGCATTAGTAATGCACCAACTCCTGACGGACATCATACAGGAGTCTGCCGGTATTCACACGTGTGGGGAATTAGCGCTGAAAGAATCCGGAAACGGCCGCCTGGTACCCAACGGCATTTTTGCGCGCTGGAACAGTACGTAATTATTCTACGTCTCCGTGTTCGACAATCTTCGTGTCTTCGTACGGACCAATAACCCTGCGGTAGAATTCATGGGTCACGGCAGACAGCACTCCCAATGCGCGGTTGAGATGAAAATATTTCTTCGGATACAGCGCCCGGATAATTTTTGTGATCGAGTAATTCAACGCCCCATCCTGCTCTTCTTGCGACAATGATTGCAGGTAAATAACTAACGGGGCAAGCAATGTATCAAGTGCAGGCCGCTGGTCTTTTTTTATATATGGCATACTTCCTTTATTCTATCAGATTGTTGTTTTTTCAACATCAACTGTGGTATTCTGTTTTTATGTCAGATCCTCAAGAAATGTGTCCGAAGTGTGCGGCTCCGTTGGGTGAGGTAGTAGAAACGGCCAGCGGAAAAAAGCTGCAACGGTGTTCAAAAGGCTCCTGGAACGCACAAACGAAACAAAATGAGGGGTGCGACTATGTAAAGTGGCTTTTGGTCGAGCCTAAACCCCTGGATGAAAAGTGCCCCAAGTGCGGCTCGCCTCTTGTCTTGCAGGTAACGCGTTTTGGCAAAAAAATGAAAAAGTGCTCTATGGGAGGCTGGGATAAGGAAACTAAAAAAGCCACCGGGTGTGATTATATAGAATGGATTAACGGCACCACCGAACCTCTCAAGGAAGAATGTCCTGAATGCGGCAAGCCCCTCGTGCCGTTTTGCACCATTTCGCCGGGTTTGAGCCATTGGATATACGTACAGCCGGTT
>JBBTTP010000049.1:0-1292 GCA_038064215.1 Patescibacteria group bacterium
TAAAATGCCTGTTGGTATTCCCCCGCCGTCATGACGGTTTTTGCCACCGGGAGAAGATAGGTACGGAGCTTCGGTACCCATGTGTTGTGAAACCGGAACACATCCGGCCCTTCCCCGCGGCTTATCGCTGCTGACAACCGTTCCCGATACTGCCGGTGCGACTGCTTGACGTACTGGACTTTAATTTTGGGGTGCGATGATTCAAAATCCGCAAGTATCGGCCGGATCATGGCGTCATTTTCCCACAGCCCCCAGTACGTGATCGTGACTTCTTTTGCCCCCGCCACCAATCCGAAAATGAACCGACCCAAAAAAACAAGTCCTGCAAGAAGCGCCAGAAAGACCACAACCATCAAAAGCCGACGCAAAAGCGCGTTGCCGGCTGCTGGAGCAGGCGGAGCCGCCGATGCGACACTTTCTTGCGGAATGAAAGGATTTTCCGGCTGAACCTGCGGTTGAGACGGAATGAACGAACCTTCAGCAGGCACGACAAATGTTTCCGGCGCTGTTATGGGTACGGCATTGATATTTGGATCTTCCATAGATTACACTATATTTCATCATACCATGAAGCGCGGAAAGAACAAGATAATTATCCTGGGGCAATCGCTGTCTCTTGCAGTCCTCCTTTTCTTCATTTCCTGCCTCGTCTTTGTGGGCATCTTTGAATCTCGCTATCAAGGAAAAATATATCCCAACGTTCACGTGGGCGGCGCAGCATTCGGCGGCAAAACCATGCCAGACGTCCGGGCATATTGGCTTCTGCAAAACCAGCCGTTTCTGCAAAAGACATTTACATTCCAATTCCACGGAAAAATGGCAACTATATCCGCAGAACAGCTTGATCTGGGATATGATGCCACATTATCGGCAACGCAGGCATACCTTATCGGTCGGTCAAGATATCCATTAAGCAACCTATCGACCAAGTTCTTCACCAAAATTGTTGACCTCACGCCATATTTCCGCTGGAATACCGATGTATTGGATACTGCAATAGAAACGATCGCACAGGATATTGATATCCCGGCAGCAGACGCGTTGTTTCAGTTCAAAAATAACAAGGTGACGGCATTCCGTCCGTCGAACGAGGGGCGAAGAGTCAATCGAGAAGAAGCAAAACGTCGGTTTACAGAAGTCCTTGGTTCGATCCCCACCACGCGCGAATCAGCGATTATCATTCCACTATCGGTTGAAACGATAAAACCCACGTTCACCACCGACCAAGTCAATGCGTTTGGGATAAAAGAACGAATCGGACGCGGCTACTCGGAATTTGCCGGGTCCATACC
>JBBTTP010000050.1:0-7449 GCA_038064215.1 Patescibacteria group bacterium
GTAACCATTCCTCTTTCAGCATAAATGGCAACACTAGCCCCTATAAAACGAAGTAGTTGTTATAGCTATCTCCTACTCATCTGCTTCCGAATCTTTCTTACCTACTTCTCCGGATCCTTCATGTCCTCCCTGTTAGCCCACATCCCAAACCCGGGGAGTCTCTTCAGTTTTCCCGATTGACGTTTTACGCTGTTAGCAACAGTGTCAACTTTGTCCATAGTCTGTAATCCTTGCCTCCCCAATCAATTTTTCATACAATAAGCCAGGTCCCAAAAGTCAGGGTAGCTCAGTGGTAGAGCACCAGTATCATAAACTGGCCGTCGAGAGTCCGATCCTCTCCCCTGACACTGAAAAATCAGAATTTTCCAGTGTAAACACTTTCAAAAGAATAGTTTCCACCATCTTTTCCAATTCGGCACACTTATCTCTTGCTGACCGCTGAGAACTGATGGCTGGCGGCTTTTTTCTACCAGCACCACCGTCTCCCCCGGCTTCACGAGCCCCAATTTTTCCCGCGCTACCCGTTCCACGAACTCGGGCCTCTGGGTTTCGGCAAGCTTCTTTTGTAAATCCCGGCTCTCCGCCTTGAGCATCGCTAAGGAATCCCGCCGCTCCCGCACGATGTCCCCTTTTTGCCACACCGTCCAAACCGACCCTGCCATACTCACGATAAGGGCGACCGCACCCACCGAAGCCACCAAACGCACCAGGCGATTTTGTAAAATGTTCATACCCAGCCTTGCAAAACAGCCCTTTTTATGATATTATAGGGCATTATCCTGCCAACCATACACCATGGCAACTGATTTTAAAAGCTCCCAAACCCAATTTGTCGAATACCTCGAAAGCCGCCGGCGCGCCAAAGCAACGGTTATTGCCTACAGCAAAGACATTGACCAGCTCATCGGATTCCTCGCCAACATGGGCAAAAAGACTATTGGCGAGATCACGCGCGATGAACTGGAAGCCTTCCTCAAAAAGCTCGCTTCTGACAATTATACCCCTAAATCCATCTCCCGAAAAATCAACTCGATCAAGACGTTTTTCCGGTTTCTGAAAGCATCCGGCACGATCACCATGGATCCGGCCATAGATATCGAGCATCCCAAATATGACGTCAAACCGCCCCGGGTACTTGCCAAACTTGAATACCGGGCGCTCCGGGATGCCTGCCGGGCAGATTTCCGGGCCTATGCCATCGTGGAGCTTTTGCTCCAAACGGGCATCCGGATTGGGGAACTGGCGCACCTCGTCGTTTCGGACGCCCGCGACAGCGAACTGCATATTGCCGCCCTGGAGAGCCATGCCGAGCGCACCGTACCGCTTAATAAGCCGGCAAAAGACGCTATCAGCCAGTACCTGGCGACCCGCAGTAAAGACAGCCAGAGTAAAGCGTTGTTTATTACCAAATCCGGCCGGCCGCTTCTCATTCGAAACGTCCGCACGAGCATTGACCGCTATTTCCGCATCGCCGGCATTGAAGGCGCCAAAGTCAATGACCTGCGCCACACCTTCATCGTCCAGCACCTTATAGCAGGCACGCCCATCACGGCAATCAGCAAGCTCGTCGGCCACAAACGCCTTTCCACCACGGAACGTTACTTGGCACTCGTCAAAGAAGGCCAGGGCAAAAATGTGAAACTCGAAGAGCTGTAACCCCCAAAACTGTGCCACCGCCGCAGCCGCCTACTTCCGCGGGTCTTCAACAGACTGGCACTCAATTATCGCAGTGCCCGACCTATCCGTCGAAGTTTCTTAAATTGAACGAACTAGTATTCATGCGATTATCACCTATATATAAGCGCAAATAGCGCAATTACCGCTTGACAACTGGCAAAAACTATGATATCTTCTCCGTATATGTTGCTTCCACGCGCACTAACCACGATCATTACTGAAAAACTCCAAACCTCTCCCAAGGGCATCATCCTCTACGGCCCGCGACAATCGGGCAAGACAACGCTTATCACTGATGTTATCCGGCAGCTTGGCGTCAAATCCCTTACAGTCAATGGCGATCAAAGCAAGTATATCGATGTCCTGGCAAGCAGGGATGGAGAAAAAATCAAAAATCTCGTCGCCGGCTATGACCTGCTGTTTGTAGATGAAGCCCAACGGATCCCGGAAATAGGAATAAACCTAAAAATCATTCTGGACACTATTCCCGCGATGAAAGTCATCGCCACGGGCTCCTCAAGCCTCGACCTCGCCAGTAAAATCAGCGAGCCGCTCACCGGCCGCGTCTGGACGTACCGGCTCTACCCCATCTCACTCTTGGAATTAACCGGCGTGTATAACCGTTTTGAACTGAATACCCACTTGGAAGACCGGTTGGTGTACGGTTCGTATCCGGAAATATTCTCTCGCGCTGGTGATGCACAAAAACGAGAGTATCTGCAAAACCTGACTGATGCCTACCTTTATAAAGACCTCTTAGAACTTGGCGGTATCCGTAATTCGGCAAAAATCCGCGATCTTCTCAAGCTCATCGCGTTTCAGGTAGGTTCACTCGTGTCCATCTCTGAACTGGGCAACGCATTAGAGATGGGAAAAGATACCGTCAACCGCTACATAGATCTTTTGGAAAAATCGTTTGTGATATTCCGTATGCGGGGACTGAGTCGAAACTTACGCAAAGAAATTACCAAGATGGGAAAAATCTATTTCTATGACCTGGGGGTACGAAATATGCTCATAGACAACCTCAAACCGCTCAGAGATCGAAACGACGCAGGGCCTCTGTGGGAAAACTTCCTCATCATCGAACGCATGAAGCGGCTTGCGTATACCGTAGGAGCGTACGGTTCGACGTATTTCTGGCGCACGCATACGGGAGCCGAACTTGATTATGTGGAAGAAACCGGTGGAAAGCTCTATGGCTATGAGTTCAAATACGGGAATAAAACCGCGAAAGTTCCCGCAGGGTGGCGCGCGGCCTACCCCGAAGCATCATTTTCTTCTATCAATCAGGACACGTATCTGCCGTTTGTCCTTCCGGAACAACCCCACTAAACCCTGACAACGCCGTCATGATCGGAGCAGCTGCCTTCTTTCTCGGCGAACCCGTTGATTTGGCAAAAAATTACTGCTGTACCCGATCTAAGCGTTGGAAATATAAATATTTTTTTTCAAAAAGCAAGGGCCTGCTCGTTTGTGCTAGAATGCGTCCATATGGACACGAACCTGACTATTCCGGAAAAAGCGGCACTCGATGCACTTTGCAAAAAACACCACCTGCTCCTGATGTTGTTGCACGGCTCGCAGGTTGATGGCCCACGACACTCAAAAAGTGATATTGACGTGGGCGTCACGCGGGAACCACATAAACCTGCCTTCCGATGTGTTGATCTTGTGAGTGACCTCATGGAAATTTTCCATAGCGACCGGATTGATCTCGTGGATCTCACCCACGCTGATCCGCTGCTTCTGTTTGCCGTCATGCGCCGCGCGCATCTGCTCGCAGGGGACACACGTATATTTGACCATCTGGAGCAAAAAGCGTTTCATCGGTACAATGACTACCAGAGATACTTCACGGAAGAACGACAATTTGTTAAAAACCGTTTAGCATCCTATGTCACCCATTGACGCACAACTCATCGCCAGAAAGGGGAAGCTTATCGAGGAAGATCTCCAAAAACTTTCCTTCTATGCGTCGCTGACGGAAAAAGAATATCGCAGTAAAGAAGAAGCCCAACTTGCAGCGGAACGGTTACTCGAGCGCATCGTCGGACGGCTAATCGATATCAACTATCACATACTAAAAGAAACATATCAAACCATGCCGCTCGACTACTACGATTCGTTTCTGGCCCTTGCCAAGCAACGCCTCGTTTCGAAACAAGAAGCACGAGAGGTAGCCAAAGCCACCGGGCTGCGCAATATACTCGCCCATGAATATGATGAAGTATATCCCGGCAAAGTATACCAGGCGATCCGCTTTGCATTGGAGCAAATCCCACACTACCTTACATCCATCATGAAGAAGCTGGGAATATAAATTCCGGATTACGCCGCCATGATTGGCAACTTTCGCCTTCTTCCTCAGCTCCCCCACAGATTGGTAATAAACTCCTTCTTTTTTGGAGTATTACAGTAGGATATTCAAGGACCGTCCCTATTTCACTATTTCATTGCTCGATCGTACACACCGGAGGAAATAAAAACTTTTCTGACAGCCCAAGCTAAAGAGTACGCAACAACCATCCGCTCTAAGAAATAAAACGCACATCACGCGTCATGATTGACAGGTATGATCAGAAGTATTACTATTGTTCATATCTAAGATATGAACACACAGCGTATCACCATTAGCGTTCCGACTGAAGTATATACACTTCTCACGCAACAGGTGGTTTCCGGAAACGTGAGCCAGTACATATCTGAAACCATCCACACCCGTCTTGTTGAGAACAAGTTGACGCAAAAACTCAAAAAGGACCCGGTAGAAGAATTCTTTGCTCTACGAAAATATACGACGAAGATCCCGACTAAAAAAATCCTTCGCGCAATACACAAAGGCCGTCAAGGTCGACTATGAACAAGACCGTTATTATAGACGCTTCCGTGCTCCTCATGGAAATAATCGGGAAGAGTGAACAGATCGAAAAAAAATTAAGGCATATCCTTCACGATACAGCTTCTGCGGCATACATACTCCCATTTACCCTCGCGGAATTTGCCAATGGGATACGTTTTTCCACCCGTGATATCCCTGTCGCCAAACAAGCTCTCGATCGGTTTACCGCGCTTGCACTTCCGGTGATGCCGATTGTCCCCGGTGACATGCGTGCTATTGTCGAGCTTTCCTATCGCCTCAACACTACCGTCTATGACACGGCATATCACTATTGGGCACTCATGCACGAAGGAATGTTCATTACGTGTGATAAAGACTACTTTAAAAAAGCCTCATCGCTGGGGCACATTGAACTGTGGGAGTAACACCGTTTGCATCAGGGCGCTTGCTCTTCGGGACCTAGTGGGATACTTGGTACAGAATCTGCCGGAAATAAACCTTGTGCCGCCATATCCCTCTGTTCTTGTGTAGGATTTACTATAATGTAAATCATCATTTTCCCACTTTTCGGGTCAACCGCTTCTCCGCTTATGACATCATCACTTAGTCCTTCACCAAATGCTCGGAACGCATCCTTAAGCGAACCTGTTTTGCGAAGTTTATCTAATCCTTTTTGTTGTGCTGCAGTAAATTGATAACTTATAGATCCATCTGCATCCGGCCCGCCACTTCCAGTATTTGCTCCTTGATATAATCCTTTGTATTCAATCATGCTTTCCACCTCCTTCCGGGCAGATAGATAATCTGGAAGGTACTCTCTCTCTCTGGGCAAAAGTCAAGGAAATGGGGTATACTGGGGTATATGGCACACCCGCCGAAATCACTCCAACCTATCCTCTGGTCTGCCGAAGTCTCTCGTTTGGATCTGGAAAAGGATAAGGGCTATATCATTCCGCAAGTATTTATTTACGGTACCATGGATGAGCTGAAGTGGCTGTTTCAAACATACGGCAGAGAAACACTTACGCGTCATTTTCTCGATCACCCAGCGAAACTCTATTCCAAAAAAGTATTCCATTTTGTAAAAAATAATCTTCTCCATGTAGCCAACAAATATCTGGACGAGGAAGATTATGTTACCTCCATATCTGGACCGCTTAGACAGCGCGCGGCAAATCGCGTTTAAGAAGCTCAGTGCATTTACCAACCGGTTTACGCTGGCCGGAGGGACGGCCATGATGCTTCAGGTTGGACATCGGTTATCCTACGACTTTGACTGTTTTTCTACTGTCCCGCTGTCCAAAATACTCCCCTCAAAAATCCACAAAATCTTTGGTCCGTCGCTTATCGTTGAAGTGGATGAAGAATGGATGTATAGCGTGCGAACAAAAGACGGTATCGTAGTAAGCTTTGTCCATCATCCGTATCCAACGCTCCGGAAACCGATTCAAACCGAGTTTCTCCCTCTCTATCACCTTGATGATCTGGCTGCAAATAAAGCGAATGTGATTGGCAGACGTCCGGCATGGAGGGATTACGTGGACTTATTTTTCTTTCTGAAATGGAACCTGTACTCGATAGATAAGCTTATCGCTTTGGCGTCAAAAAAATTCGCTGGTGAGTTTAACCCTAAACTTTTCCTCCAACAGCTCGTCTATTTTGAAGATATGCGCGAGGTAGAAACAATCTTTTTGAAAGAATCATATACACCAAAACAAATCAAGATATTCTTTGGAAATCAAGTCGACGCCTACCTCAAAACCGTGCTGCCACAGGCGTAACCCAGCGCTTGCCCCAACAGCCTCCCTAACCGTACAATACGGACTATGGACAAAACGTATAACCCTAAAGAAATTGAAGAAGCCATCTACAAGATGTGGGAAGAGGGTGGATACTTCACGCCAAAAATTAATCCGAAGAAAAAACCTTTCTCTATTCTCCTCCCTCCCCCAAACGCCAATGCCGATCTCCATGTAGGCCACGCGATGTATGTGGTCGAGGACATCATGATTCGCTACCACCGGATGAAGGGAGATCCTACGCTCTGGCTCCCCGGAGCTGACCACGCAGGTTTTGAAACACAGTTTGTGTATGAAAAGCATCTGGCCAAACAGGGCAAAAGCCGATTTGATTTTGACCGCGAGACGCTTTACCGCGATATCTGGAACTTCGTCGCCGAAAACCGCGGTAAAATGGAAAACCAGCTGCGCCGCCTCGGGTTTTCCCTTGATTGGTCCCGTAATATATTTACTCTCGACCCGAACATCATCACCACTGTGTATGCATCATTTAAACAACTTTTTGATGAAAGTCTCGTATACCGGGATAAACGATTGGTAAATTATTGCACCAAAGACGGCACCGGGTTTTCCGATCTTGAAGTCCTCTATGTTGAGCGCAATGACCCGCTCTACTATATAAAATACGGCCCTTTCACAATTGCTACTGCCCGGCCGGAGACGAAGTTCAGAGACACGGCTCTCGCCGTCAATCCAAAAGACAAACGGTATAAAAAATATATCGGGCAAACTCTGGAAATCATGGGGCTCTTGGGACCGATAAAAATGACCGTAATCCCAGATCCCCATGTGGACCCAAAGTTTGGCACCGGCATTATGAAAGTGACTCCGGCTCATGATCCGCATGATTTTGAATTAGGAAGGCAATTCAATCTGGCCGTATCCCCTATCATCGATTTCCGGGGAAAAATGGATTTCTCATGGTTTCTGTCCCAAAAAAATATTGATCCTAAATACCGGGCCCGCGCAGAAAACTATCATGGCAAAAAAGTAGCCATCGCCCGACTCCTTATGGTTGAGGATCTCAAAGCCGATGGTCTTCTCGTAAAAGTCGACGAAAGCTATACCCACCGGATAGGAACCTGTTGGAAATGCGGCACAGTCATTGAACCGCTTCCGCTTGAGCAGTGG
>JBBTTP010000051.1:0-13570 GCA_038064215.1 Patescibacteria group bacterium
TATGGCATTTTCCAGAATCAGGAGATACGAAGAAAAAAGGCTGCGGATGCGGCTGGTACTTGCGGTGCTTGGCAGTATCGCGATCCTCGTTTTTATCTTGGTGTTCGGGTTTAAAATCCTGGTCGGATTTAGCCTCTTGGTAGACAAAATCCGCGGTGGATCGCCTACGAGTCAAAATGCCCAAACTCTTCTGCTGCCTCCCTCTCTTGATCCGTTGCCGGGTGCCACCAACAGCGCCACGCTTATCATAGCCGGCTCCGGCACGCCGGGTGCGATTCTCATTCTCTATGTGAACGAAGGCGAAACGCAAAAACTCACGATCCCAACGGATGGCCGCTTCAGCATCCCATCCGTAAAAATTTTGGAAGGCACAAACACAATAAGCGCCAAAATTACTGATGAGAAGCAAAACACCAGCGAGCTATCCAATGTGCTTGCTATCACCAGTAAACGCACACCACCCTCTTTAGAATTGACCAGCCCAAGCTCAAATACCACGATTAACGGCGATACAAACACGGTATCGGTGGTCGGAAAAACAGAGCAGGATACCATTATTTCTATCAATGACCGCTTTGCAGTGGTAAGTGCGGACGGATCGTTTCGCTACCCATACCAACTGGCGGAAGGGGATAATATCCTCAAAATCGCCGCTACAGATGCAGCCGGCAACCAAACCGTCATCGAGCGCCGCGTGACGTATCAGAAGTAACCTCGACAACTCCCGTCAGTATCCACACCCACACCATCACCCATGGATAAAACAGACTATTAACGAACATGCTATCAACGACGAGCGCTACAAGCGTTGCCAGATACGCGGTTCCCAAGATAGATGTTTTTTTCACTATCAACGCGCGGTTTCCCACTCCAATCATTGACCACAAGAGCCACCCATAGGCAATCAAACCCACCAGGCCCGTCGTTACACCCACAAAAAGAAAACTATTATCTATGCCCGCTCCCGCTTTTGAAGACACCGAAGACTCCTCCCGCAAAAACGGCAAAACGTTAAATCCATACCCCACCATCGGTTTTTGAGAAATACGCTGGACGCTTTGACGCCAATTTGCGAGGCGCGACACAGTCGAGTCAAACCGGTCCAACGACAACGCCTCGCGCCCGGGTCTGGGCAGATACACGATGGCGACGAGAAACAGCAGCAACCCAAACAGGCCGACTTTCCATTTCCTGCGTATTACTATCCACGTCCCGATGGCGGCCAGAAATCCCAGATAACTGCTTCGCGAATACGTCAAAAGCAGCGCGGTCATGGTTATCCCTATTCCCCCTATCGTCCATATGCTTTTCTTTTGCAAAAATAAATACACTCCAACGATCAGCGTCAGAACAAAGAGTATCCCGGAAAAATTGGGGTCAAAAAGTGTCGAAAAGACACGGTAGTAATGCGGATCCCATCCTAAATACATGAGGTTTCGCAAATCAGGATAGAAAACAAACTGGAACAAACCGGCCACCGCCAAGCCCGTTCCCAGAAGAAAAAGTCCCCGCAAAAGAAAAACAGAAGACACCAAACTGCCCGCAAGAGCAAAGTACACCCCCGCATACACCACCCACCGCAGGAGATACAGTGATCCTTTCCACAAAGCAGTAGTCGGCACCAATGAAGCGTTTACAAGAAGCGATAACACCCCAACTATTGTAAATGCGACGATCGACTTGACAAGGCGAGACCCTGTCATGGATCGTCTGATGGCTCCGGTAAGAATTCCATATACAAGGATTGCCACCGCCGCGAAGTCATGAAGGTACAGCGTGACTCCCTGCGCCACGGAAATACCGGCAAGCTGTCCCAGAAGCAAACTCACAAGGAATAAAATAATAAGTGCATTCATTTTTTGGTATCCCGCAACTGCCACAGTTTTGCCCGCACCAGAAACGAGTGAAAGCTCATCATGATAGCCATTACCGCGCCGGGAGTCCCGTCCAACAATCCCAAACGCCAAAAATAATTGAGGAAAAACTTGGCTGCCGGATATGCTGCGATCTGCCACCAATGCACCCGAATGTTTTTGCGATACAAAAATTGTGCATTGAGGGACGAATACCGGTTAATTTCTTCTAAAAATTGTGCGACGTTAGGGTGGGGAAAATGGAGGAGGGATTCTTTCAATTCTCCGATAACGTATTCATCCCCCGAAGCCTTGTCTCCGACGCGCCATAGCCGCTTTGGCGACGGAGCGGCGTAGGGAGACCACACTTCATGCACCGGCCGCTGCCACCGGCCGTTATCTTTTTTGGATAAGCGCAAAAGTCTGACGTTTGCCGTCTCCCCGTGCGCCAACCACTTCCCCCAAAAAAAATCCTTTCTTTTTATATAATAACCAACGTTTCCGCTCTCTTTATTGTCATTCCCGCGAAGGCGGGAATCCAGCATTTGTTTTATTTCCTTCTTTAAGTCTTCTGTAACCACCTCATCAGAATCCACAAACAAAATCCAATCATTTTTTGCCTTAGAGACTCCGAAATTCCGTTGAGCCGCAAAATCATTGTGTAAAGGATGCGTAACAACAGTTGCCCCCTGTTTCTTTGCTACCGATACCGTCTCATCAGTTGACTCATCATCAACGACAACGACCTCATCACACCATGCTAAGCTTATCAAGCACCTCCTGAGGATCTTTGCGTCATTATGCGTGAGAACAATTGCTGAAATCATTTGCTATAATTCTACCACAGTGAAACATGCCAGATGGCTTCTTATTATCGCAGCAATCTATCTTGCGGGATTTTTCGCTCATGCACTCACCCTCCAAAAAACCGTCTACGGCGATGGCATTTTCTATTATTCCTGGGTTCGTTCAATCGTGGTTGACCGGGATATAAACTTTACCAACGAATACCGTCATTTCGGTGTTTCCGCACCCGCGACACCGAAGGGTGCGTTCGGCAACAAGCACCCGATCGGTGCGCCGCTTTTTTGGCTCCCGTGGTATGCCCAAGCACATGCGATCATCCGCGGATCCGGCTATGAACTGCCGTACCAACTACTTGTTGGACTTATTTCTGTCCTGGCCGCTCTCACCGGACTTGTACTTCTCTATCGGCTTCTGTTATCTTTTTTCTCCCGGACGACCAGCATGCTTGCCATCACGGCTATCGCCTTGACGACGAACCTCTTTTTTTACGGATCGCTCGACCCGGTCAATTCCCATGCCATCTCATTTTTCGCTGCGGTCGTTTTTCTTTCCTTTCTTTTTTCTAAAAAAACACATCCGTTTCTCACTGGTTGCACCCTCGGGTTTTGTACTCTCGTCCGTCCGCAGGATGCAGCCCTCGGCATCCTTAGCTTCGCAAGGCCAGGCCTTGCGAAGCTAAAATCTTCGATAGCGTTCTTTTTGGGAGCTCTTTTTGCCTTTTCTCCGCAACTGTTCGCCTGGTATGCTCTCTATGGTACCCCGTGGACGAGCCCGTATCTTGCAGGCAGTGAATCATTCACATGGTGGCCACCGCACTTCTTGGACGTGCTTTTTTCTCCCCGCAATGGTTTGGTTCTTTGGACTCCTATTGTTTTCCTGGCACTCGTTGGATTTATTTTTTGGAAAAGCAGTCTTCGCCGTTTGTTTCTTCTTTTTATCTTTACGGAAATTGCGATCATTGGCTCCTGGAGCATCTGGTGGCAGGGGGCATCGTATTCCGGAAGAATGTTTGTAAGCGTGCTTCCGATTCTTTCATTCGGTCTGGCAGCGCTCTTCCAGCGCCTACAGAAGCATGGCCTAAAGTCACGGGATATCCTTATTATCCTTGTGGGGCCGCTTACCGTTCTGAACATGCTTTTTATCTTTTTTTATCTGTTCACCCGCTAAAAAAATCAGTGCGATAGAAACGACGCCGCCGATGCCTGACATGAACAATCCCACCTGAACACTCCTGGGGAAAAACATGAACCGGACCTCGTGCGTTCCAACTGGCACCACCACGGACTTAAAAATTTTGTTATAAGGCTCTATACGCGATTCTTTGCCGTCAACCCATACCTGCCAGCCGGGATAATTGGTGTCAACAAATACCACGTGACCCGCAGCATTGTTGATCGCCTGCAAACGGACCTCGTTGGATGTATAAGAAAGTATTTCAACCGGATGTTTCGCAAATTTTTCATCGATAAAAAACAGCCGCGGCCCGGTAAGCAGTGCCTTTTTTTCACCACTCGGGTCATCAAATACCACACCGGTTGGATCTGCCGATGCACTGCTCGCGTACATTTGATACTCGCGATAGACCAGGCTTGCGTACCCATAGGGAGTCGGCAGCCCGGCAACCATATTGAGATTCGGTCGGAGAATACTCACCTGCCACGCTGACTCACGATCCCAGTTAAAAACACCAAACTCCTTCTTGCCCAGATAAGGATACTGTAATGGGTCTACAATCGACTTTTCCTGACCCCTCATCCCTGCGAACCACCGCATCGGTTCGTTCTGGTTAATGCTCACCAATCCGTTTTGCGAAAAAAGAAATAGCTCGAAAAATACCAACAGAACGACGGCATTTCGTGATTTTCTCCACACCAATCCGGCGGTTACCATAAGAATTCCGACCATCAATATATTCATCGCAGTCAATTGCACTACAGTCTCTATCATCCCCAATGAAAAACCATGCAATTTTTCCAATACACGCGTCGGGTACGAAACTAACAGCTCAAGAACCAAACCGGCTAAATTTGCAGAAAATAAGTACAGCAATCCTCCCCCAATCCCCCCCATCATCCCTATCACCCCTATGTTCCTTATCGCTCTTTTCTTCACATCATCCAACCCATACGCTGCAAGCACGGAAACGGCAATCGTGAATGGCAAAAGAAAATGCTGCGGCGACCGGAATCCGGCTATACCCGGAACAAGCCAGTAGGCAATCGTAAAAACCGGGGTGTACTTCCCAAGCGCCAATACAAACGCTACTCCTGCAATGATTTTCCAAAATCGCAAACGCGCGGCAAACACAAAAATAACCGCAAGCACCCCAATATATCCGTACACACTCCCGCCCTGCGCCCATGCCGTCCCGTCCCGAAGCACGCCCACAACATTCGGAATAAACAAACGAACGATGTTCAAAGGATGAAGCGAATCAAAGCTCGCATACGCAAATCCCCGTCCGGCCCTGGTTGAAAGCATGGCAAATTCCATAAACGGCACGACTTGTACACCGGTTAAAAAAAATGTCAGAAGTACCACAGCACTCATCAAACCAATCTTCTGCAGTAACTTGCCGGGACAGGCAAACAATACAAATAAAACCGCCAAAAGCCAGCTATAATAGGTCAACTGCGGGTGGCCGGCAAGCACCTGGAGCGATGCGATAACAACAATACCGAGATACCGCGCGATTGATGGCTTTTGCAATAACCGCTTCCAGCCCCACAATAGCCATGGCGCAAGCGACGCCGCCTGCAGCATGGGAATATTATTTATGTAAGTGACCATTGTGCCTGAAAATCCAAACACCACTGCTCCCAATATTGATGCAGTTGTTGAACACCGCAAACTTCTGCACAAAAGATACATGCCCATGAGTCCCACAAAAATATCAAGAAGAGCACCTACAGTGAGCGCCTGAAACGGAGGCAGTATAAAATAGAGAGCATTCATTGGGTACAAAAGCGCAAGGTTAATATCCGCGAAGAACGGGCTACCAGAAAAAATATACGGATTCCAAAGAGGAAATCTCCCCTGCCGCAACTCATCAACAAGAAACAGTTTAGAAGGAATATTGATCAGTAAATTGTCACAGCAATAAAACACCTGCCCCAGAAATATCTGCCGGTAAAAAAATACCGCGATCAATAAAATGAAAACGATTAGCACCACAAAATTACGTCTTTTTTCCATACTATCTTTCATCTCTCTTTCATCATAAACCTACAAACTCTCGCTATAGCATGACTTTGTAGGTTTTGCAAAACTTTAGAATATAAGAATCGAATTGGCAACCACCGACCGGATTTTTTGTTGGGAAAATTGCTCCGCTTTGCTGTAGCCACAGCTGTACCAGTTTGAAACGCTTATGGCAATCATCCGTTTTCCGCTTTTGTATGGCAAAGCGATTTCATGAAACGCGCAAATATCTTCGAAACGGTAGCTCTCCCAGGCTCTATTACTCATGAGTCCATACGGATTACCGTTGTCCCGCCCGAAATACGAAAACGAAAGATGACCGGGTTGTTCCCGCCGCACAAAATCAGCAATATCCGGCAAACTTTGCCCCCAGTCAATATTGCTGTCTGTCAACAATTGGTACCGCGATCCGGCAGGCCCCGCAAACTCATTTGCATAGGAAATAAAATGCGGGTACGCACGCACCGAGCCCACGATATACCACACCAATAGAACACTCGCGAGTATTTTCCCCAGCTTGCGTACTCCGATGGCTGCAATAATTGCCAAAAACGGATACATCGGGAGTACGTACCGCACCCACGGCATAGTGGAGGCGCTTAAAGTCGTCGCAACCACCGCAACAACCGGAATGACATACAGTGCGATATTTGGCTGCCACAATCCAATCACGACAAACAGGATCAAGGGTATCGGTAATTTTAAAACCATATTCAGAAACGTAGATCCTTTCACTTCCTCCTGGGCCGCCGGCGGGCGCAGTAACGTGTTTTTCACGGTCGCCAGATAATCGCCAAGCGCTACGTTCTGATGCTGCAATACATAGATCGCGGACACCAGAGCAGTGAGATTCTTATTTTTCGCATATTGCAATATCCGCTCGGAAACCCGGCTGTTATCATCACGGCCGGCAATAATCACATTGGTTTGGAAAAAATACGTGGACCAAATAACAACCATTGTTATAACCAACGAAACCACAACCAAACGCTTTTTCTTCCAAAGCCAACGAAAGCCGGACATTTTTTTCTCACAAAATAATGCTGCCGCAGCGCTGACCAGAACATACGGTATCGCAGATATTTTTGATGCGAAGGCAAGTCCCACAGCAACTCCGAGGAACACCGCATGCATCCATGTTGATGTACGGAGCATGACAAGCCAGGCCCAATACGCCAAAAAGAAAAAAAACGTCACTCCGATATCATTCGTGACGTAGTGACTATGTGCAAGTACCGTCGGCTCAAGAGCAAGAATAAGCACTGCGATAAACGCGGTCATGGATCCGGTGCGGCGCTTGGCAAACAAGTAAACAGAGCATAAGAGCAATATACCCAAAGCAACAGGTACCAACCGCGCAGGAAGATATCGTATTGCGGCAATATCTGATTGCGGGAGAATCGAGGGAGTGATAATAAGTGGTATCGCCGTCAATTCACGAACCAACGGCGGGTTATACGGATCACTAAATACTCTGGCAGTGAGATTTGCTACTCCTTCCTGCAAGTAAAATATTTCATCATACACAAGAGATTCTCTCAGTGCACTACCTGCGGAAAGCACGACAAAAAGCGCTACGACGATAAAAAAACCGATACTCCACTTATGGTTGTGCCAAAATTCGTTCATACAGGTCTGCAAGTTTCCGGGCGCCGATACCAGCATCGTGAACATGCAATGCCCGAAGCCGGGCGCGCCGGCCAAATTCAGAGCGAAATTTTTTATCAAGTATAAATCGCTTCAGAGCGTTTGCCAGTCCGGCAACGTCTCCTGGATCTATGAGAATCGCCGCATCTCCCACGTTCTCCGGTATGCCGCCGCTTCTCGTCGTCACGATAGCAAGCCCGGATGCCTGTGCCTCAAGGAGCGCGGTATTATATTGCTCCTCCCACGTTATATCGGGGTCAGGCCTTGATTCTCCTGTTCTATCAGTCCATCTATATACCATATAACGCATTCGAGGCTTGCTTGGTGCCACGAAAATATCCGCAGATTGATACACCCGCGGCATATCTTCGTAAGAAACCAAACGATGAACCACGCGCGATTCCAAACCCAACATGTTTTCTTTCCGTATCATCTCCTTCTTCTTACTCCCGTCCCCCACAAAAACAAATTGCAGACGATAATGAACCAAATCCGGATCGTTCAGCAGTACATGAGCCGCCTCCAGAATATCAAACACTCCTTTGTACTCTTCCATTCTTCCAACAAAAAGGATGTTTACGGCATGGAAGGATCGCATCCTTCTATCTTGTCGAGAATAAAATCTCTTTGTATCAATGAAGTGGCCGATCACTGAAATCTTGGAAGGGTCGCATCCTTCTATCAAAAGCGTTTCTTTAGTTTTTTGAGTTAAGGCGATCATGTGATCGAGTTCTTTCCGCGCCACCGCTTTAAACGCTTTTCTTCCCCATATACCCTCATTGTTATGCGGAATATTTTCAAGTACCGTCGCGATAACTTTTTTCACATACCCCTTTTTCTTTGCGCGAAGACATTGAGTCGTGTAGTGGAAATACGTTTCTGCAGTATGCACCAGGTCAAATCCTTTCAGCCGTTCTTCCAGTCCAAAGAGATAGTGGGCATCGATGAACAACCGGTTAAGAATAGGCATTTTATAAAAAAAGTCAGGCAGATCCATGGGTGATGGGAGCTTAACGACGGGAAAAGCAAACCTATCGTGATACGACGTGAGCGAGCCGAACGCGGTGATATCGTAGCGGTCAACCAACGGCTCGTACATTTGCATTTCGTATTTATTCAAAAATTTCCCCCTCACGATGGCGATTTTTTGTTTCATAACGCTTTCCATATCCGGGCAATGGGTGTGGCAAAAAGAGGATAATACGCCTGACTCGAAATATCTATGTCCAATTTTTCCACGACATATTTCGGCCGCAATCGGAAAATCATCTCATCATCCGGCGGCAAATCCTTATCGCGCCAGGGCACATAATAATTGTAGACGCCGATGCCGGCTTCCGTTAAAAATCGCTGCATACAGCAGACATGCGTCACGACGGCAAAATCCGACCCGTCGCGCCTCCGTAATTCCTGCACCAATGCCTTTTCCTCCTGCCGGGGTTTTTCAAACGCCACCAAAAATGCATTGCGGCTCACCACAAATGTCCAAAGAAGACTGCCGATGCACAACAATACAATCCATCGACGCAGTTTTTTTTCTTTCCACAGTTCTGACGCACAGAGAGCGCACAATGCGATAAGAGGCGCTGTCGCATACAACGCAATCCGTTGGGGCACCCGAAGTACCCCAAGAGCCGGGACCCATCGAAACAGCCAGTAAAACGGAGAATACGGATACCCCATGGCCAGATACAAGCTACTCGCAAGGAGAATAAAAACAAGCAGGCGCACAACCCTGCGATCCCAGATTTTTCGGATTGCGACAAGAAACATAAATGGCAACGGACTGATAAACGCATAGTACTCGTACCAGTTAAAATGAAACCCCAATGTACGCTGAAAAAACGGCCGGTCATAAAATGTCTCCCGAAACGGAATCATATAAAAAAACGGAAACAGCACTGCATGTACCGATCCTTCGCCGAATACAGGACGGAACAGCCGCTGCATCCGCGGCAAGGTATCACGCAAAACCGGCAGAAGTTTTAACGAAGCAAGCAAAAGGAAAAGGACCAAAACTCCGACACTATGAATGACCATCCGGTTCCTCTCACTCCGATACGCGCACAACCAATAGGCCCGAGTCGCTGCAAAAAACAACAAGCCAAACCATACGCCATACACATCGCCGGAAAAAAACATAAAGGTAAATACGACAGCTACGACCACCGTCCACCGGATATTCGATGGTGCTGTAAGAATACCGGCAAAGAGAAGCGGAACAATGGGATACGATAAAAAAAACAGCGTGTGTCCGGCGGCAAACCGTGCAGTTAATGCTCCCGAAATTGCATACAGGAGAGACCCCCAAATCCTGATCCAACCGGAAACTTCTAATCGGGCAAGCAGCACCATCATACAGATGCCGGCAAGGATCGGAAGAAGAATAAATACCACAGACATGCCGGTATCTAATCCAAATACCGCGAGCGGAACCATAAAAAATGGATTAAGGACTGCCGAAAGGGGGTCTGCCAGGATGGGATATCCACGGCCTGCGTACGGAAACATCAACGGAATGCTTCTCTGTTCCCGTATATATCGCGCCGCGTACCCGTAAAGCGGCAGTACGATGTCCCAATCGCTATCCAGCCGCAAAGACAAAAGCCGGGTCTGAAATAACACCGGAAGGACAAATAACAATACGCCGGCCAACAATCCGATAAGCTCGAGTTTTTTCCTCATGCGATTATGGAAAAAAAATCGGTATGCCCTGTTCGTGAGTATACGAAATATGACAGCCGGAACACTGTATGCCATCATCATCCAATAAAAGCATTCCCCTGCATGCCGGACACTGAAGCCGCGGAAGAAGTTTTTGTATAATCGCTCCCGGATTCAGTCGGCGATTGAACGCCCAGATAGTTCGCTTTATCTCTTTTCGTATTTTCTTTTTTACACGGCGCGTCATCCAGCGCGCATAAAACAATACATCATGTGCAAATTCCGGTTTGGCTTTTTGCGTGAGTTTCCATGCTTTTTTATCAAGCTCGCGTATCCACCTTGCTTCCGGTGCAGTCACAACGTGCATATTCACCCTATTTTTCCACTCCATCCGCACATACCACACAGCATCATAATCCTCAAAAAATCTCCGGAACCAGATTGTTTGGGCAATCAGCCGGTGAAAAAATCCGTTGAATTGTTCACCTTCCTGCTTTTTCCGCAGAACTAATCTATTTCCATCCTTTTCGCAATACCACAGATGAAAATCCCATCCAAACACCCGTTCTGAAAGAGCAGACGGCACTTCGATATATCCGGCATTACCCACGCGCATAACTTCTTTGATAAACTTTTGCGGGTCCTCCATGTGCTCTAAAATATGGGAACAAATAACGTAATCAAATGTTTTATCTTTAAACGGCAGCCGGTATCCGTCAGCCACAACCAAGGGCCGGTCAATGACCGCAGCAAACTCCCCTGCCCGCTGATTGTTGTCATGGATATACCGGTCGCACAGTATGTCGCTTCGGGGGTTCGGATTATTCCCGCTTCCTATTTCAAGTACCAAATCCGTCGCTCGTATATTCATACCCTGATGATAATGTCGTAAATATCGTTCGCAAAGGATTTCCACGTAAATTTTTTTGCTTGAACAATCGCTCTTTTTGCAAACGTATCTCTGATTTTTTTATCCGCCATTTTTACCATCGCCTCTGCTAGTGCTTGAGCAGTTGGCTTCGCGACAACAATACCCCCATATCCCACAACTTCTCGCAATGACCCCCGGTCAACTGCCACCACCGGTGTGCCGCACGCCATCGCTTCTGCCGCAGGCAGACAAAATCCTTCCCGTAACCCAGTGGCCACCAGCGCCGTAGCACCGCGATAATAGGCAACAAGCGCATCATCTGAAATATGTCCGACCTTATGCACGTGCTGTTCCAGCTTGTATTGATCAATAAGCGCACCAATTCTAGGATCCGGCCAGTACTCGCCGCCGATGAGAAGAAAATCATACGGCTTCTTGGTTTTTTTCAAAAACAATGCGAATGCCTCAATTGCCAGCGGCAAATCCTTTGCCTTATTGAGGCTTCCAACAAAAAGGAAATACGGGGTTTTTAAGGTCCCTCCTTGTTTCTTAACAAGGTGAGACCTTTTCAGGCCTACCCCCGGATATGCCACGGTCACTCGCTCGTTCTTCAAACCATAATGAGCAAGAATATCCCGTTTCGATGACTGGGAAATCGTTATAATATGACGTGCGCGTTCCACAAGCTGTTTTGTCTGTTTGGCCAGTTTCCGTGCCGACGCACCGTATGCTTCGGAATGAAACAAAAATCCCACATCGTAAATAAAGCCTATAGTGTTTGATAGGGAAGAGGGGAGTGTTTGCGCTAAACCCAAAAACACATCCACCGGACGAAGCGTTAACTCAAGCGGCAATCGCACCGATGACCAACCGATCGTCGGCGTGAGCACTACATTCTGCATGTTGCTGCCGAAATACTTCATCACGTCCCTATCAATCGGCCGAAAGCTATACAGGCGATACGTGTTGTTCCGATCCAAAGAAGACAGTTCCCGGAGCAAGTAAAACGTCACGCGCCACACGCCGACCCGCAATCGTTCATCGGTTATAGACAATGCCCCGGCATCAACTCCAATCATCATATAAAAAAGAACACGTGCAAACGTAGTTCACCCTTCGGGTGGAGTTCTATCTGCACCTTTTCTTTTTTGGAGATATTCTATTAGTGTTTTGGGCAACCGTAAAAGTTCATACAGCTTTATGCGCCACGGAGCCAGCCGCCACACAAACAACAAGTGATTTCTAGCCAGATAATACTCGTGTATGCGCGACCCTTTTTCCCACACAGGACGATCAGTATGCTCTATTCCTGCAACATTCAACTTCTTTAAGGGAAATCCGTATCGTGCCGCCCGCACGCAGAGGTCAACATCCTCATAATACATAAAGTACGGCGCATAAAAATATCCAATTTTCTCAAAAACAGATCTATTAATTGCTATACATGATCCTGAAATGTAATCAACGTATCTTGATGGCAAAATCGTCGTCCACCGTTTTTCATCCAAAGCTCCGGCCCAAGGTCCTGCAATGCATGACGGCAATGACGCTAATTGCAAACACAATTCCTCAACTCCTTTTTTGGAAATTTCGATATCCTGATTCAGTATCACTACCCATTCAGCGCCTCGCGCAAGTGCCTTCCGAATCCCCGCATTCGCTCCCCCGCCATAGCCCACATTATGTTGAGTATTGTCTATTTCAATAACGGGCTTTCCCTCAAGGATTTTCCGCAGTGTTGTAAGCATTGCAGGATCAGGCTTATACGTGACGATGACAAACCAAACCGGTTGAATCTGTTTCATATTTTTTGGTAGACCACAAGCATTGCTTCCGCCCTGCCCGTCAATACCGCGATGAGATCGAGCATCCAGTATGCCGGCCGTTTCCACCAGGGGTGCATCGAACGATCATGATTGTCCTGCCGCATCCCGATACGGATAAATCCCAATGGCTGTATCAGTCGATCAAGAGATTGTATCGTAAAATGCCACCGGTGCTGGTCCGGGATCAGCGACTGCCAGCGTGATTTTTTCCAGATAGCCAAAAAGCTCCCAAAATTCGGTACGCCGATAACCAATAATCCGTTTTTAACTAATGCACTTCGAATATCTCGTATCACATCCAATGGATTCGGGAGATGTTCGAGCACATGATTAATCACGACAATATCAATACCGGTCTTCGTGTTTTCAAGGCCACTCCCTTGGCGTTTGCAAGGGGTGGCCTTATGAAATTTTTTAGGAATCAGTTCTATCCCAAACTCCTTCTTCGCCGCTTTCACCATCTCTTTGGACGGTTCAAATCCTATCGCATCAAACCCGGCAATTTTGGCTTCATCGACCAATAATCCTACGCCTGCACCAATATCAATCAACGTGCCGGATGTTTTAAACTGTCTGATGAATGTTACCACGTCGGCAAATAATCGCCGGAATATCTGTTCCTTTTCAATATATATCGTTACATCTTCTGCCTGATACACCTGCTTCCGGCTAATCCCTTTTGGTGTCACCGTCCGCACCTG
>JBBTTP010000052.1:0-5970 GCA_038064215.1 Patescibacteria group bacterium
CTCAAAGATTTGGGGTGTGATATCGCCTACCTGTGCGTGGATGAGCGCGATCCCAGAAAAATCGCATTATATCGCTCCTTCGGATTTGACCTCCTGTACCGCCCCCATACATACCTCGGGAAAAGCGGCAAACGCTACACCGACACGGATGCCATGATTGCTTCGATCAATTCTCCTCTGTTGTATACTACGGTGATGGACGGCACGGCGCCGCTCGATATCGGGACAGGGAATTGGTAATCTATAGCTATGGCCAACGACCGCATAAAATCTACGATTCATGTCCCTCTGCAGGGAAATACGCTTCTTGCCACCGTCCTCACGCGCATAAATGAGAACGAGGAAATTCTGACGCTTTGGAATATCCTGAACGTCAACGCCATCGACCGCTTGGGGATGAGTGATCACGGACCGGTGCACTTTCAGATTGTTGCCAATATCGCCCTGCGGCTCATGCGGATACTTCAAAAACACCATGTCCCGATGAGTATCGTCAAAGATTTTAAGCTGACCGAGCAGCATGCCGAAGTCGTCGTCGTGCTGACCAGTATCTTTCATGATCTCGGGATGTCGATACATCGGGCTAACCATGAAGAATACAGCTTATTCCTTACTAATACGTTGCTTCGGGAGATACTGAGTTTTTTCCCTGTTGGCGAGCGTACGATCGTGATATCCGAAACGCTCCATGCCATCATCAGCCACCGGAGCGATGGCAGGCCGTTTACGCGGGAAGCGGGTATTGTGCGTATCGCCGATGCGCTCGACATGAGTTCCGGCCGCTCGCGCATACCGTATGAAGCGGGGAAGGTGAATATTCATTCCCTTTCTGCCTATGCCGTCGAACACATTGAAATAACGGAAGGCAAGGACCGGCCGATCCAGATAAATATCCAAATGAGTAACTCTGCAGGCATTTTTCAGGTGGATGAGCTTTTGAAGGAAAAAATGGAACACTCCGGCATCGAACAGTATTTTGAAATAAAAGCATTTATCAAAGAAAAGACAGAAAAGAAGCTCCTCAAAGAGTTTGTGATCAAGTATTGATACGAAGGGGGAGATACGATATAATACTCCTACTCCAAACGAAAGGCGGTATGAATGAATGGCAGATACCAAAAAAGTTATTAGTTCAGAGATTATAGTTCATAGTAAGAAGGAAAAAGGCAAATTTTCCTCACCCATACCCCAAACGCTAAGCCCTAAACCCTCTGCAAAGCAGCCCCAGACCATGGAAGAGCTTCTTGCCATGACCGGGTATTCCCTGAAAGGCATAAAAAAAGGCGACGTGGTGGAGGGGAAAATTACCCGCGTGACGCCCAAAGACATAACGATTGATATCGGCGGCAAAACCGAAGGCGTGGTCATAGACCGCGAGCTTGAGAATTACAAAGATGCTCTCATGGCCCTGAAACCGGGCGACACCGTGGCGGCACAGGTGATTGTGGCAGAAAATGACCGCGGCCAGGCAGTGCTTTCGCTCAGGCGGAGTATTTTTGAAAAACGCTGGACAGACCTTGCGGAAAAACAAAAGAGAGGTCAGCCGGTGGAGGTAGTCCTGAAAGAGCCGGTGCGCGGAGGCATATTGGTCGACTACGGCGGTTTGCGCGGGTACATCCCGCAGTCCCAGCTTGATGCCGGGCTTTCCAAACAGATCGATAAAATCACGGGCCGGCGGGTTCTTGCAAAAGTCGTGGAAGTAGACCACGAGAGCAACCGGTTAGTATTCTCCCAGCGGGCAGTGGCAGAAGGCGAAGCGCTTGCTAAGCAGAAAGAAGTCCTTGATGCCCTGACCGTCGGGGAGTCCGTACAGGCGGTGATTACCGGCGTCGTTCCGTTTGGCGCGTTTGCTAAGCTGAAAGTCACGAAAGGCGACGTCGAACACGAAATCGAAGGACTCATCCATATCTCTGAAATTGCGTGGGAAAAAGTGGACGACCCCAATCAGTACCTCAAAGTGGGGGACTCGGTGAAAGTGAAAATTATCGGTTTAGATGCCGCAACCGGCAAACTCACGTTGTCTCTCAAGCAATTGCTTCCGGATCCGTGGGAGCATGTGCTTGATATGTTTGAGAAAGACAGCGTCGTGACGGGTACGGTGTCCCGCGTATCGCCGTACGGCATTTTTGTTACTTTGTCTCCGGGTATTGAAGGACTCATCCATGTCAGCAAAGTGACGCCGGGCGAGGAGCAAAAAGTCGGCAACGAAATCCAATGCACGGTGGAAGACATCCAGCCGGACAAACGCAAAATCAGCCTGTCGATGACATTGACAGAGAAGCCCATTGGCTATCGGTAATAAAATGAAAGTCCGCTCCTCATTTGTATGCCAGCAATGCGGCTACGATACGCCGCAGTGGTACGGGAAGTGCCCGAACTGCGGGGAGTGGAACTCACTTATAGAGACAGTCAAAGAAGAGACCGTTAAATCAACCTTTGTAAGAGGACCTCTTGCAAAGAGCGGTGCAAAGCCGCAAAAGCTTTCAGAAGTCAGGCATATTGAAAAAAATAGGTTGAAAAGCGGGTACGGGGAGTTTGACCGGGTGGTGGGCGGGGGCATTGTGCCGGGGTCCGTGACTTTGCTTGCCGGCGATCCGGGGATTGGAAAATCCACGCTTCTTCTGCATATTTTGGCAAAAATCGGCGGCCTGTATGTATCGGGTGAAGAGTCGGCAGAGCAGATAAAACTGCGGGCCAAGCGGTTGGGGATAGATGGGGAGAATATCAGCATTTTAGCGGAGACAAATGTGGAGGGGATAGTAGAAGCAATTGATACTTTGTGTCATTCCCGCGCAGGCGGGAATCCAGAAAAGAAAAAAGATGGATCCCCGATCGGGTCGGGGATGACAGTTAGGCAAGACCTTGTTGTTATCGACTCCATCCAAACCCTTTCTTCCAGTGACCTGGACGGCATGCCGGGCGCAGTAGGGCAGATCCGTCACTCGACGGAACTTTTAATCGCCGCTGCGAAATCCCAGGGCATACCCATTCTTATCATTGGCCATGTGACAAAAGAGGGGATGATTGCGGGTCCGAAAGTGCTCGAGCACATGGTCGATACGGTGCTGTATTTGGAGGGAGAACGCTTTGCCAATGCCAGAATTCTTCGGACGCTCAAAAACCGATTCGGCGCAGTAGAAGAAGTGGGAATTTTTGAAATGGCGGAAAATGGACTAAAAGAAGTAACCAATCCCTCTGCTCTATTTCTGCAAGATAGAGTAAAAAATGTCCCCGGGTCAGTTGTGACCGTCATCGTCGAAGGAAGCAGGCCGCTTTTGGTAGAAATTCAGGCGCTCGTCGTCCCGTCGCAACTGGCGATCCCGCGACGCGTTGTGAACGGGATTGATTACGGTCGGTTGCAATTATTGGTCGCGATTTTACAGAAACGCTTGAATATCCCATTGGGAACGTTTGATGTGTTTGTGAATGTAAGCGGCGGATTAAAAATTGAGGAACCGGCAGCGGATCTGGCTGTCGTGATGGCGATCCTGTCTTCGTTTAAAAACAAACCCCTTGACCCGGCGACCGCGGTGTTCGGTGAAGTAGGACTTCTCGGCGAGGTGCGAAGGGTGGCAGGAGAAGAGCGCCGGATAAAGGAAGCGAAGCGATTGGGCTTTACCACCGTCCTGTCCCCGCAAACCACCCGAAACCTCAAACAGGCGGGAGAAGTGCTCTAAGGTGCGTCGCAAGAGCGTGATGATAAGATAATCGAGGTCTGACCCCATAATCTGACCCCATAATCCACTGTTTATATCCGGATGATGTAGCGCTTGGAGGAAACGGCGCCGGAAGTTATGGTAGTGGTTACAACGAGGGATGCGCCGCGGATGTTGTAGTGGGCGGTGCAGACGCCTTTGCTGCAGGTGCCGAAGTACAGGTCGCGGCTGTTGCTCGATTGACCGCTGGGGAAGAAGGATCCGACGACCCCCTGAGAAATGCCGTTGGCGCTATAGCTTAACGTATACTCCACACGTTTCACTTGGGAAAGGTTCAGGAATGTGATCACGACGCTGTTCGTTGCCCGGGAAAGTTTGGCGCTTGAGTAGGAAACGCCGGTTGCCTTCCCTGCTCCTGCGGTTGTTCGGACCCGTTTTTTCGCAGCCATTACTGAAGATGGGAGAAGGAAGACTGAAAGCAGGATAGACAGAAAGATGAGAAGAATGAGTTTGCGGTTCATGATTATAGTTAGTATACCAAAAAAGAAAAAGCAGTGATATACTCAGAGTATGATATTTTCCAAATGGGTGGTGGTAAGCGGCATTATTATCGGCGTTACTGCGGGGAGTATCACCGGTGTGTATGTCTGGAAGAAGATGGCCAATAAAAAAGCGGAAGCGCCGCAGGTAACTTCTGTTTCTGCGCCGGCTGCAGTGCAAATGGCCACCTGGACCGATCCGGCAGGATTTACGTTTCAGTATCCCAAAGACGTGACGATCGATAAGCACGATGAAGATACGGAGAATTATGCGCATGTGGAGATGACCCACAAAGATCATCCCGGCAATCTTATTGTCTGGGCCAAAGATACAAAGGCGGCAGACGTGAATGCATGGGTAAAAACAGAGAAGCAGTTTGGGGGTGCCACGGTTTCTGAAGCAACGCTCGGCGGAAAGCCGGCCAAAACCGTGAGCGTCGAATCGCCCAAAAAGGTGTTTACCGGAACCATCAGCGATGAGCTTTTATTTATGATTGAATTAACGCCAACCGATGCAGCATACTGGACCGGCGTCCATGACGATATCGTAAAAAGTTTTGCATTTGTAGCGCTTGACCCGCCAGCCGCAAGCCCGGACACGTCATCCCCCGGCGACTGGACAGAGGAAGAAGTGGTGGAGTAATGGTACAATGAGTTCCATGAAGTCCGATGTGTTTGCCAAGCCTTCAGAGGGTTTTACCCAGGCGTTGGCCCGGGAGATTGTACGGAATCTTACCTCCATCGGTCAGTTTACGGTGCGGCCCCGCCAAATGGCGGGCAGGCTGTTTCAGCGGTCGGAGACGAAGGGAAAAAAGCCGTTGGAATTGGGTGAACATCCGTTGCTCGTGGACACGAGCGTCCTTATCGACGGCCGTATTCTGCCGATTGTCAACAGCGGATTTCTGACCGGCACACTGCTCGTCCCGCAATTTGTTCTGGGTGAAGTGCAGCATCTGGCAGACAACAGCGATAGCTTACGCCGGGCGAAAGGCAGGCGGGGGCTGGATGTAGCAGGCAAACTGCGGAGCCAGAAGCAAAATCCATTTTTGCGGACCAAAATTATCTCAGAAGACGTGCCGGATGTCGCGGAAGTGGATCATAAACTTATCGAATTGGCCAAACGGTGGCGCGGCCAGCACGTGCAGTTGATCACCATAGACTTTAACCTGGCCCAGCTTGCCCGTGCGCAGGGTGTGAAAGTATTAAGTGTTGTGGACCTGGCGAGTGCGCTCAAAATCGCGATTGTCCCGGGAGAAGAATTGACGGTGGCAATTACCCACGAAGGAAAAGAGCGCCAACAGGGCGTGGGGTATTTGCCGGACGGCACCATGATCGTGGTGGATGAAGCGAAAGACAAAGTGGGATCTTCTGTAGTGGTCGTGGTTACCAAAATTCACCAGACCGCCGCCGGACAGCTGTTTTTTGCACGCCTCAAGTAATTTTCCCCAAGTTATCCACAATTTTTTCTATAAAATTGTTTGGGCCGTCATAGCAATCAAAAACATGGTAAATAAACTATAAGCCTAGTGATTTTGCATAAGTAAAATTCTTATAGGACTTGACAGGGAGTTTCTGACGTGTTTGAATGGGGATGTGACCATAAAGCTACTGCTAGCACAGTTGGGGTTTTCCGGATTGGCCGGAAAAATGGGCAGAGGACAAAAACGGATGTCGCCGCTTGTGGAAGAGCGCAGACGTTTTGAAGAAGACGTCCGGGATCAGTTCCGGAAGCTGAAGGAAAAGGGGCTGAGTATCCCGGTGTTCACGTTGTAAGT
>JBBTTP010000053.1:0-4602 GCA_038064215.1 Patescibacteria group bacterium
ACAGATTTCATTTTCGACTATGCCATTGGCATCGGCAAACCGGTACCGGTACGGTGCCACTTCCCTTAAATTTCTTACGTCCTCATTCATAAGTCCTAACTCATCGTTGAGCCGCCGCTTGGCCGCCTCTACCACGCTCTCCCGCGGAGCGGGATGCCCGCACACCGTATTCGTCCACACACCGGGGAATGTTTTTTTACTCTTCGAACGCTTCGTCAGAAGTATTTCGTTTCTAGAATTAAATAAAAACAACGAAAACCCCCGATGCAGAGGCGTGCTGACGGTGTGAACAGTATCTTTTGAAGCTGTCCCTATTTCTTTATTATTTTTATCAACAAGGACGACTAATTCCATCATGATATTTTGTGCTTGTACTGAGGTATTCCGATCTGTCATGATGTTTTGTGCTTGCACTGAGGTATTCCGATACCGAAGTGCGCCCGCTTGGTGACGATCCAAGTACCCCCACTTTATAAGAGTGGTGCTCTACCGATGAGCTACGGGCGCAAACAGTCCCAATTATATCAAGCCCGAAGCAGTTCTTCCATTTTCATTTCAATCTCCAGTGCGCGCTTTTTATTTTGTCCAAAAATGATGTATTGCATCTGACCCATCTCCAGCATATTTTCAGACACAAGCACAACTCCCTCACGCAATTTTTTGTCAAAGAGTACCGGCCCCAGAACCCCAAGAAGATCGGAGAATGTAAACCGTTTTCCGTGGGGTAGCGGGTAGGTATTGCACGAGAGCGTATATGTCTCGTACATAAACTCTTTTCCAAATAAACGGCTGGCCACCGCATAGACGTGTGTTCCGCCCGTTCGCCGCACGTTCGACTCCGTGATAAAAAGTTCTCCGCCCCGCCCGGCGATAAAATCCACATCATAGTACCCGCGGTATCCGGCTTTGGCATACTGCTCTCCCACAAAAAATCCCGTATCCACCATCTGCGCCTCAACTTTATCAGAAGCCACGCTGTGGTGAATTTCCACCCCGCGAAACGATCCTTCTTTGGTAAGCCGCATGCCGCAGTAATATAAAAACTCCACCTTCCCCCCTTTTTGCACTTTAAACTCTACATTGGGAAACCCGCCGCCAACTGCCGGATTACACGCGATATAATCTTCAATGACAATAGGAAACCGGTCCCAAAAGACATCCTTTGACAGAATTTCCAGTATTTTCTCCCGACACACACGGTACTCTTTTGGTAATTCTCCGGGCCGGAAAATGAGGACGCCGCTTCCCGAGTGTCCTTTGTTGGTTTTTATCACGACACCGTCGCGTGCGACATATTTATTCGCAGCGATTCTCGCCGCATCATCGATCCCCACGCAAAACATCCCGTCCGCCATCCGCAAATCCGGTTCCACCGCTCCGCTTTTTTGGGCAAACTGCCGTATGCCGGATTTGCTGCCAAAAAAATTAACGACCCAGGCATCTTCTTCTTCCGGAGACTCCGGAGTATGTACCGCAATTCCCCGCTCGCGTAGCACCCGTACAAGCCGCAAAAATTGGAGAGATGTGGTGTAGGAGATAAGAGTCAGTGATTTCCCTTCGCCCGCCGCCCCGACCAATGCATCCATCACGGCCTCATCGCGGAGGATATCCTCACAGATTTCTCCCGTGTGTTTAGACGGAACCGTGACCCGCACATTACTCACGTTCATGATGCTTTTGTAGTAAGAGAGATACTCTTCACTGATCGGCAGGGGCAACATACACAAAATTTCTCCATTGGGAGATACGGCAAAAATATCCCGGTCCCCCAGATGCGCATTATCCTCTATTTCAAACGCAAACATGCGCTTGTCTGATATCGAGGAAATAAACGGCCACACGTCTTCGGACATGTTGGCAATATACACCGTCATTTCATCACTCATGTATTGAAGATACCGCAGCTGCACAAAATGTAAAGATGGGAATAATAGTTACAGTCTTGCGCGTTGAGAAATTTCTGCCTCGACGAGCTCATGGGAACGGCCGAATTTCAACCGGGATAACTGCATGATTGCCGCGGCGACTTTTGGATTGCGCATTGTTTTTACCTTGTTCATATCCTTTGTCAAATCCATACTAAACGGCTTGACCGGCTCATTATGCACAATCGTTTTGATATACGCATTATATTTATCAATGTTAATTAAGTCCGATTCGTTAAACGTCGGCTGGAATTCATGCTGGAGATAATTCGCATCCGTCACGCCCACGCGGAATGCAATGAGTGTCCCCACGTTGCCGAACACCGCGTTTTTCACTTCTTCTTCCATCTGTCCGATAAATTGATTGGCGACGATCAGATTCAACCGGTATTTCCGCGCCTCAGAAAGAATCTGGGCAAAATCCGGGGTGGCAAAATTTTGAAACTCGTCCACATACAGATAAAAATCCCTGCGCTCGTCTTCCGGTATTTCCTGGCGGCTCATCGCAGAAATAAGTATCCGGGGAACGAGGATGAGTCCTAAAAAGTTGCTATTTTCCTCACCGATTTTTCCTTTGGAAAGGTTGACCAGAAGAATTTTCCCTTCATCCATCACGCGGCGGAAATCAAAACTCGACTGGGATTGACCGATGATATTGCGCATGAGCTTGTTCGTGACGAACCGGCCGAATTTGGAAACGATGTAATCCAGCACTTCGGATTTATGAAAGTCAGCAGTCTGGGCAATCTGATCGGTCCAGTAACGCCGGATAATCGGATCCTGGACTTTCGGCAAAAGCTCCTGAACGAACGAACTATCCGTCAACACACGGACTACTTCCACAAACGTATTGCCCGGTTCGCACATGACGGTAAGCATCGCGTTTCGGATCGCGTGTTCAAACCGCGGGCCGATGATGCCGGTCTTCATGGGGTCATAGAGTTTGTACATGAGTCCGACGATGGACGTGACCACAAAATGTTTCTGCTCCTCGGTTTTTGCCGCCAGCATATTGAGTCCCATCGGCCGCTCAGTATCAGAGGGATCAAAATAAATCACATCTTCCGCCCGCTCCGGCGGGATGCGCGACATAACGCCGTCGATCAGATCTCCGTGAGGATCAATCACCGCCACGCCATGCCCGGCGCTGATATCCTGCATGATCATTTCTTCAAGCATCTGCGATTTGCCGGTACCGGTTTTTCCGATGGAATACACATGCCGTCTGCGGTCATCTTCGCCCAGATATATGGGCCGCTCGACCCCGCGGTATTTCGATACACCCAAAAACAATCCCGACGTCGGTATCTGAGCCGGAGCCGGCGCACGCTTCGCATTAATCCAGAAAATATGCGCCGTTTCTATGGTTTTGTTGGGTAAATGAAAGAGAGACGCAAGTTCATCACTGTTTAAGACACTGTACTGCTGGAAGAATGGAATATTGAAAAACGGAAAATACCGGTACACAAAATCCACCATGAATAATTTTTTGATGGGATATTTCACTTTCGTAAAATGGTTGTGATCGGACGCAAACTGGCCAAAACTTGCCATAAGGTTTTCCAAATGCATCGCAGCCGACTCTTTCGTCTGGGAAGAAACAACCAGCCGGACCACTGCGTTGTACCCGGGCTTGCTCGTTTTTTGCTCTACTGCCTCCAATGTTTTCGGGTCAACACGGAAACTTGCCTTTTCAGGATTTGATTCCTCTTTTTTGACATGCGCGATAAATGAACGTCCAAGCTTACTCCACTTGCCGTCCGTCGGCTGAATCAAAATCTGCATAACGGCACCTTCTCCCGGCTGCATTTTCGCTAACACCGATGTAATCGAGGACAACGGATCTGTCGGTAAATCCCGGTAAATCCGTAGCGGAAAATAATCCGTACTGGCAAGTCTTAGTGCCGCAAACTCAACCTTGCCGGTTTGGGTAAATATCGAATACTCCTCCACTTCTTTTATGTCCGCACCGGGATACGCGCCGTGGATTTGTTTTTCTACCAGATCCACAAGTTTCCTGGGTACGGAAACATAAAACCGTATATTTTCCGGCAACGCCACGATTTCAAATGATACATGCGGTTGGGGTTTAAGAAATGACCAGAACCCGCCATGATAAATGCTGTGAATGCTGGAAAACATCTGCTCCGCGGCATCAATTTTTATTTCATTATCCCGCGGTACCGCAATCTGCAGGAGCGCGTACTCGAGAGAATGTTCTTCGCGGTTTCGATATTTCCAGATAAGAAATGCTATATAGGCAAGTCCTGCAAATCCGGCAAAAAACAGCGCCACAAAAAACAGGCTGACGCCAAATACTTCCAAGCGATAGATAATATCTAAAAATTGATCAGGCATACTTTACTCTCATCAGTTTTCCATGGATCGTTTTAAGTCCCATGTGCACTTGTTTCAAACGGCGGATGCACCATTCTGCAAGCCACCGGAACGAACTCGTTATCCCCTGGTGCAACCCCTGGGCAATCTGATCATCAGTCAATGGCAGTACAACCGTCGTTGCCTGGCCGGCAGGACCAGATTGTCCAACCGTCTGCACCCCAAGGTTTTGCACGTTGGAAGGAAGTTGAACCGTCGTGGGCTGTGCCTTTACGCCAACCGATGCAACCTCTTTCGGAAGCTCTATCTCCTGCGTCCCGGCATCTACAAGCCCCGTCTC
>JBBTTP010000054.1:0-1005 GCA_038064215.1 Patescibacteria group bacterium
GTCCGCTTCCACAATCACGGGGTTTTCACATTTGGCATTTGGCATTTGGCATTTGGCATTTTGATTAAGCCACTCCACCCCCGCCCAATCATCCGGATACTGCAGTTGCATCCACACAAACCCATACAGCCCCTGGTATTGCCGCAAACTATTAAAGTAACTCCGCACGGAAAAAATGTGAAAAATGGAAACTAAAAAAAGTTGAGGAAGCAGAAAAATGAAAAAAAGAATTCTCCTATATCTTCCTATATTGTCATCCCCGCTGTCCCTTTTGTCATCCCCGCGTAGGCGGGGATCCAGTCCTAAAAAGATAGATTCCCGTTTTCGCGGGAATGACATGCTAAAGGAAACAATCGCATAACCACTGACTATCGAAAATAAAATGAATGCCTGATATCCCAACTTAAACATCGTATTACTGCGGAAATGCATGGGATAAATGTCTTTAAAGTAGAAGAATTCCGGAACGATAACCAGCGCCAACGCAAAGACAAAAAAAATGAACAAGACTTTCTCTACCGTTTTGTCATCCCGGGCTTGACCCGGGATCCATTCTTTCTTCACTGGATTCCGGCTCGGGGGCCGGAATGACAACTTCGTAACGATCATCCCCACCCCACAGTACACGAAAAATCCCCACAACAGCCACCACATCCAGAAAGGAGAAATTTGGCACTTCTCCACTCCTTCAAACAAGAGCGGCCCGATCTTTGTGTTTGCCAAAAACGCCGGCGGGCAATTGACGGCAAGCCCCGTGACGAAAGATTTGAAGTGCCAAAGGAACGGCAGACTGGTGATTCCGGCGACAAACATCACAACAACCATTGACACTCCCCATATTTTCCAACTTTGGACTTTTGACTTTAGACTTTTGACTCCAAGGACGACTGCAAGGAGTCCGAAGTAGATTGGACCATCTAGGGCATTTGTCATGAGGAGCACACCGACCAGAAAGCCATAAAAGACTATGTTTGTCATTGCGAGACCGTTCTTACGGCGAAGCAA
>JBBTTP010000054.1:1015-4229 GCA_038064215.1 Patescibacteria group bacterium
GAAGCAATCTATTATTAAAGATTGCCGCGTCGTCCCGCCGATGAGGCGGGACTCCTCGCAATGACATCGTTATCAGTATTGCTATAGCAAGCAGTACGAATGGAATACTCAATACGTGTCCATGGACGTCGCTCACGACGAAGGAGTAGCCCGGAAACTCATGGATCGTAAACGGGATAAACCGCGTTGCGTTGGCATACCAGTAACTATTCATCCCCTCTCCGATCTTCCCCCATATCGCCCCTATCCCCCCTATTTCCCCTATGTTCCACCAAAGCTCCCAAAATGGTTTCACTCCGCCAGCTGGCGGATCTCCCGTATACCCCCTGGTAAACGCATAAATCGTCTGCATATTCCCGGCCATTGTGACAAGGAAAGCCGTAAGGAGACCGGCGAGGATATTCACTCCTTTCCTCTTTCTGTCATCCCGGGCTTGACCCGGGATCCAGTCTTTGTTTTCTCTGGATTCCAGCTTTCGCTGGAATGACAAAGCAAAGACTTGGTATCCTATCGAAAAACTCATGGTCAGGGTGAGGGCAAATATGGTTGCCAACATGAGATTAAATGTGTACGCCAAATCAAGCCCGGAGAGTTTTGTAGTGGTCGCCGTCACCAGGTGACCGAAATAGTAATAGTTGATGGGAAGCCCCGCGTACCACATATCCGGCGGAGGGAAATAAGAAGAATTGAGGATCGACTGCATGAAACCGAAATCCATAAACTTCTCAAGCCCCCGGATGCTCGGCTCATGCGCCTTTATCCAACTCCAAAACAGAAGAGCCGCCAAAAAAAACACTTCTTCTATTATTATTCTCCCCCAATTTCCCCGATCTCCCTTATCCCCCTTACTTGCCCCGCGAAGCCTTGGCGAAGTGGGGTCCCCCTTATTTCCCCACAATCCTAAAAGAAACACCACCCCCATCGCCACCCCGATAGATACGTACGAAAACGGCATCACCCGGATGGTCCCCAACACATACACAATCCACGTCGCCGCCGCCATCCCCACTGCCTTACTGAAAAGATACCCCCCATCCCACCAGCCGTAATCCTCTTTTTTCTCCCGTATCCCCCCTATCTCCCTTATCTCCCTAATCCCCCCAAATAATATCCTGGTCAACGGCCACGCCGCGGCGCCTACCAGAAACAGCGTCCCCCACCACCGCAGCACCAGCCAAAAATCCGCTCCCATATACAGCGATTATACGCAGGATATCCTTTATTGTCATTCCCGCGCACGCGGGAATCCAGAGTATAATACATTCTATCAATATGAAAATAGCCATTATCGGCGGAGGGTTTACCGGGCTTTCTGCTGCCTACGAACTTACGAAAAAGGGTCACAGGGTTACACTTTTTGAAAAAGAAAAAACGCTTGGCGGCCTCGCGCACGGATTTACACGACCCGGGTGGGACTGGCATCTCGAATCCGCATATCATCACTTGTTTACTAACGACAAAGCTATCCTTGGTCTCATCAAAGAACTCGGTCTTGCGGATAAACTCATTGTAAAACGGCCTATTACAGCTAACTATATTCCCCCCTCTGTCATTGCGAGGAGTCTTCGACGAAGCAATCTCGTGTTAGATGAGATCGCCACGCCGTCAGAACGGTCTCGCGATGACAATGGGACAATCGTTCAACTCGATTCCCCCCTCCACCTCCTCGCCTATCCAGGACTCTCTTTGGCAGACAAACTCCGCACCGGAGCACTGCTTGCATCCATCAAGCTCAATCCCTTCTGGCAACCATTTGAATGGATAACGGCAAAGAAACTTTTTCTGACGATCGGCGGGGCGCGCGCGTGGGAAACAATTTGGGAACCTCTCATGATCGGCAAATTTGGCAAATATTCAGACAGTGTCGCAGCAAGCTGGCTCTGGGCGCGTATAAAGAAACGAACACCAAAGTTGTGCTATATAAAAGGCGGCTTCCACACGTTAATTTCTGCTCTTGAACAGGCCATCATACATCGTGGTGGGACCATAAAAAAGAATTGTAAATACGACTGCGACCGCATTTTCAAATACAATTCTTTTTCACACACACCTTTCGACAGGATTCTCCTCACCATCCCCACGCCAACAACTATTCCACATCTTCATGCGCAAGTCCTCATCCTTGAAACCAAAGAGCCGATTCTTCAAGGTTTGCAAGAGGACCTCTTGCAAAGATGCAAGAGGTCCTCTTATGAAAAAAAATCGATCTACTGGCTGAATATTTGCGACCGAACTTTTCCTTTCCTGGCCGTTGTCGCCCATACCAACATGATCGACAAAAAATACTACGGCGGCCACCACCTCACCTACTTCGGCAACTATTTGCCCTCCGGCCACCCATACCTCTCAATGACAAAAGAGCAACTTCTCAAGACCTTCCTTCCCTACATCAAACGTCTCAACCCGTCTTTTCTTAAGTCGTACGTCATAAGTCATACGTCTTTTCTCGGTCTCTACGCTCAACCCGTCCACGAACTTCACTACTCGCGGCGCGCGCCAAAACTCGAAACGCCAATCAAAGGACTCTATCTTGCCAACATGGACAGCATCTATCCCTGGGACAGAGGGACAAATTATGCCGTAGAACTGGGAAAATGTGCGGCTGACATTATTTGTCATCCTCGCGAACGCGAGGATCCAGAGTAAAATAAACGTATTCCTATGAAGTATTTTGTGTATATCCTCGCGAGCAACCGCAACGGAACATTGTATATTGGCTCAACAAACAACCTCGTCAAACGCACGTGGGAACACAAACAGAAACTTGTGGATGGGTTCACGAAACGGTACGGCATCAACCAACTGGTGTACTACGAAATCTTTGATTCAGCAGTAGCGATGATCGCGAGGGAACGTCAACTTAAGCAGTGGAATAGACTATGGAAACTCAAAATAATCGAGACTACCAATCCTGACTGGAACGATCTGTACCCGACGATCATCTAAATTATTGTACACTGGATTCCCGCGTGCGCGGGAATGACAAAAACATGCGGCAGAAGCGATACATAAAAACAGCGGCTGATCTAAAAATTTTTTCGCGCAGCCGGATCCAGTCTTCTGGAGTGCGAGCACGCAAAATTTTTAGTAAAGCCATAATTATCCTCATTCTCCTCATCGGAGCGCTCTTACGCTTCACCAATCTCAACTGGGATTCCTATCAGGCCTTCCATCCGGATGAACGGAACATCGCCTGGGCGGTGACGCGCATCCA
>JBBTTP010000055.1:0-23081 GCA_038064215.1 Patescibacteria group bacterium
GTCCCATATACTTGGGATAAAATTTCTGCTCAAACTTCATGAAAAGGAACGCTGCGTTAAAAAACCAGTAAACCGCCAACAACAGAAACACAACGGTAACAATTGATCGCAACGAGTTTTTCAGCAATCCTTCATCTAACAGCTTTTTAAGCGCTCCAAGTGAAAAAAGTCCGTTTAGCATCGAAAAAAGAATATACATGCTTGATTGGTAATCCGTCTCCCGTATGGCTTGGGGGTTACTGCGCGCAACGGAAAAAATTATCGCCATAAAAAACGGAAAAAGAAACGCAAATCGTTTTTTTATCAAAAGCAAAACAAATAACGCTGCGTTAGACAAGGCAAGCGTTACTTGTATAGGATCAGAAAACGAGAAGTCTTTGACGCCCCACAAGGCAGGCAGGTAGTTATTGATAAAATTGTTTCCGATTACGATCGCGTAACGGATAGGATTGACAGAGCCGCCGCCGGGGTAGTTATAGATATAATACTTTTGGTTATAGACGATATTGGCAAAATAATAATCTTTCAAACTTCCCGTCGTTATCAAATACAGCAAAAATAACGCATACGGGGTTACAAAAATAATTCCCACAGTTTTCAGTAATCCGAAGAATGAATATCTCCCTCGTTCACTTTTCCAAAATACATACATCGCATAAAGATTGAGACCGATAATTACGTACATAAACGTCATCGACGTAAACCAGGTGAGAAACGTTGATGCACTCACAACCATTAAATCTCTCCAGCTAAAACGCTCCTTATAATAATCTTTAAGGAGAAGGAGCGCGTATCCCGGAATGATAAGATACGCAGCAAGCGTATCGGCCAACAGCATCTGACCCCAAAAGTACGTACTTGCAAGCGCAACCGAAAGAAGAAATAAGAGATAAAATCCGATATCAGGACTCCGAATCCTTCTCTTTAAGAGCAGGTATACACCCACATGGTACAAGAAGAGTAAAATTCCATATGCTATACGAAATTTTACAAACGATTGACCGGTAAACAGCAACAGGCCTGCTGCCACCACGTAGGTAAACGGCTGGTGGTGCTGGAACCAATCCCGATATGGCAACTTACCATGAGTGATATACAGGCCGCCGACGATACTGTCATACTCATCCGGATACTCCTCATGAAAGGCACTGACCAAAACAATGGAAAGAAGAAGGAGAAATACGCCAATACCTGCTTTTTTCATACGCCTTTTACCAACTTTTGCATTGTACCACGTCTCGCAACCACACTTTTTTGCCGTAAAAAAAGATAAACAGGTACGAAAATAATAAATATAATCCCAATACTACTTAAAACTACTCCCAGGACAAACGATGCCGGCCGATATAAAAATGTTACCGTATGCTGCCCTTGCCGGACCGGCACAGCCCTGAATGCATAGTTTGCCCTGTATATTGGCGTTTTTTCTCCGTCAACGTAAGCCTCCCATCCGGGATAATACGTATCAGATAAAAAAAGAACACCGGGAGACTTCGCGTACACCGTTATGGTCACTCTATTTGCTTCATAGGCGGAAATACTAGCGCTCTCTTCTCCTGGTGCATCCAAACCAGCTGTCGGAAGCGAAAACGGTTTCTCGAGAATAACCGTGTTATGAAGGTTAACATTGGAATTATAAAGCTGGTCCACAATTTTTTGCGGATCGTTTTCAATGATTATGTCATGGGCAATAAACGTCCTTGGCAATGCATCTTTATATTGCCATATGCGCCATGCGTCGTTCTGCCACGCGAGGTCAAATAGATTTGGAGGAAAACGCTTTTCCGGAAGGATCGCATCCTTCCAATTATCCTCTTTGTATTCCATGATGTATTGAACGCCCAAAAGGGACATGAGGCGCAGCCGCTGGGGGCTAGATGTCATCAATTCATTTTGGCTGGTTTCGCCGAGAGATACATCCGTACGATTTATTTGATCGGTTACAACACCCTTTGTCCTAATGGTATAAAGAAACTCGCCGTAACGCTGTGGATACAGCGCATCGTATCCTTCGGGAGAAAAAATATTGTAATACGAAAGCACGTTTCGCATAATATACCCATCGCCATAACTCCAAACGCGGTTAATTCCGGCCAGGGAGCGAAGCGTTGAAATAGGCACAGTTTGCGGATATTCAAAGAGACGATCGGAAAAATAGAGCATTTTGTTTGCAAAATATAAACTTCCCATGATCGTCGCGATAAGTGCCGTTACAAAAAACACTGTTCGATTCTTTTTTAGAAAACGAAAACTTCCCCACGCGATAATGAGAAATACCGTAGGCAACAGAAGATTACGCAATGAAATTGTTGCCGTTAAATACGGCCACTTCAGATCATAAAAATTCCCGATATCGCGACAGAGCCTTGTCGATTGTCCAAAGCACCAATCAAAAAGGAAGCTTTTTATGTGTACAATAAACCAAACACATATCACATACGTCCAAAGGAAACCGATCATCGCCCCGATACTCAAGATTATTCGAGAAAAAATTCTGCGCGATCCCTCCCGGTTCATCGCATCTATTCCATATCCGGCAAGGATACACAGCCCGAATGTAGACAGTACAAAAATCCGTGCGGGTTGTGCTACGGACAATATCGGTACATGAAACACATACCAAATCCAGCTTGTAGGTAACGCGAATCCCAAAGACAACGTTACCGCGGTAAATATTTTCCAGAAATTGATATCCCGCGATGTTCGTATGCAATACATAAATATTGCAAAGATAAAAACAAAAATGCCGATATAAATGACTCGCTCCTGTATATACACAAGCGATGAAAAATAATTGTAGGATCCGGGATTTCCCCAAAAATCAGGCACAATGAACGTAATGAGGTGCGTGACAGGCGACAAAAACTGATCGAATAAAAACTTAGCGTTGACGACGCCGCGCGAGGATAAAAGATATGCCTCAAATGCCCCAACCCATTGGATAGCAGTTATCAATATTGCAATAAGAAACGCAGCCACCATCAATGTCATTCCCGCGAAAGCGGGAATCCATCTTTTTTTAAACTGGATTCCGGCTCGGTGGCCGGAATGACAATATCCGCAATAGACATTCCAAACAATCACCGTGCCGAATAGATAGATGCTCATCTGTAAAAACCCAGCTAAGATGGACATTGAAAGTGCAATTACCAATAATAGGAATCCTCGTTTTCTATGTTTTCCCTCCCAAATCAGGTTTGAAGCAAACAAAGCAAGCGGAAGCCATAAAATGCTATGAACAAGAACGAGGGCCTCCTCCCAAAGTGCAATCATCCAGCCAGAATATGCAAAACCAACTGCTCCAAGAAAACCTGCCGCCGGCGACTGCCCGAGAGACCGCAAAAAAAGATACGTAAACCAACCCACGAGAATAGGCTGAAGAAGAATCAAGATACTCCAGGCATCTCTTTGTGGCAGAACAAAATAAAGGATGTTCAGCGGATACCAGACCGCACTCTGGTACGTAGCGGCATGAACGTTGCCGGAAAATACGTACGGGTTCCAAAGAGGTATTCGTCCCTGCTTAAACTCTGCCGTCGTGAACGTACGGTACGGATAAAATAATTTTAAATTATCAAATCCGAGCGGCTTATTCTGCACTCCAAGCGGATAACCCGGCCACGTTTGATACTTCCAAGGCGAATATAAAACCGCAAGAAGGTTAAATGGGAGAGGTACCTGATGTTTCCATACATAGGGCCTGAAGAAAAAAAGCGTAAGGAAAATAAAAAAGATTATTCGTTTCATGTCTCCCGTTATGTTTTCTTCCCGGCTATGACCACCATATTGTCACCAAGCGGCAAATATAAAGGAAACTTACCAAGGGGAGTACGGCCAAACAGCATATAGAAAAAAGCCGCGAGTGCACTCTCTCCCGTCGTTCTTCCCAAATGCAGCACATACCGCAAACTCAACCACTTTCCGATCCCGAACCAGCGTACGGGGGTAAAATGCTCTTTTTCCAATAGCAGAGTCAAATTTTTGCGATTGTAGAAGAAAAGATGCTGCGGCGGGATATAAAACGTCCATCGCCTATGTAATAATTTTGCCATGATACTCCGGGTATTCCCTGTTGCAATCACAAGAATCCCATCGTCTTTCAATAATGAATAAAGTTTTCTCAAATCGCGTACCGGATCACCCAGATGCTCAAAAACATCAAAAAGCGTAATAATATCAAATGATTTTTTCGGATAAGAAACTGTATGAATTGCTCCATGAATAATTCTGGTATGTCCATTGAGTCTTCCCGCATTCGCCACAGCATACTCCGATGGGTCAAAACCATAGGCATCAAATCCAGCCTGTAGCGCCAACTCCACAAAAAATCCCATGGCGCATCCCACATCGAGCAGCTTCCCGCCGGATTTATGTTTTTTAATTTCCTGTATAAATTTCTTCATATTTCGTACGATCATAGGCTTATCGTCCTTATAATCAATATACGCTCCGCATGATTGCTTGCCGGTAAAATACCCTTTGCTGTAGTGGTCATGAAGAAATGTTTCGTAATTTTCGTGCAGATCAGTCCGCATTAAATTGCATTTCTTGCAATGGTATATGTCATACCCGTTTTTTTTCAAAAAAAATTCCATCGGAAATCCGCAGAGGTAGCATGTCATAGGAGTTCGCGATCCTGTAGCTTCCAATAACAAGACGCCCGTACCCGAGAGGCAATAATTTTCGGTAAACGGCCAAGAGCGGCACAATATCCTATTGTCATCCATACATCACCAGCAATGAATGATTGACACAGGCGAATCGGCGTCCAGAAAGCATGGGAAAGAAGGAATCCCACATCCGAAATATTTTTCCAAATAAACGTAAATTGATTTCGATACGCGATGATCGCCACGCGTGCGTTTGAAAATGACTGTTTAATCTTCCCCTCTTCATGGAAGTGCCACACGATGCTCGTGGGCTCAAAAAGAATGCGGTAGCCCGCCTTCCGCGCCCTGAAGGAAAGATCAATATCTTCCCAGTAAAATGGATCATACAGCGCATCCATACCGCCAAGCGTATTCCAAATACTTTTCAGGAATGCCCCGCTTCCGCCGGACACCCATGCAGTATCCGACGCGTCAACTTCTCCCCGCTCGTGGACAAAAAATCCCTTTTGCCACCGCGCTAATCCTCTTCCGCGAAGCACTACTGAATCGCCCTCTTTACTTTTATCCATGCAGCCCACTGCAAAAACTATCTCATCACGAAAATGGCCAAGAAGCGATTGCAGAAAGTCTTTTTCAGGTACTACATCAGTATTCAGAAGAACAACGATATCTCCATGCGATGCTTCAACTCCCTTATTGACACTGCTCGCAAAACCTTCATGTTTCTTTTTCGCGATAATGCGAATGGTTGGAAAATGTTTCTTCAAAAATGAGATAGAATCATCGGTCGATCCGTCATCCACAACGACTACTTCTGCGCCTTCGGAAGCGGCTATAACGGCTTGCAAATTTTTTTCAAGCAGGTATTTTCCGTTCCAATTAGGAATGATGATACTCGCAGATACCGGCTTTCTCATAAGGTAAATTCTACTCTATGAATTCCTGCCGGCACAATAGCACCCATAAAACCATAATTTGTCCGGCATATCTGTGTATCTAATCCGTCAACGCGAAGGCGCCATAATCGAGAATAACTTTCAGATAAAACCAAAAAGCTCGGCTGTTTTACATCCGCTTCAATGGAAATGGTGCTCGATGAATAAAAACGGATAGTAGCTATTCCTCCCTCCGATTGACCAGTGGGTTCAGCTGATTGCTGAATATGCTCTACAACTGCAAAACGACTGGTTTGCTTTGACACCTCAAATAATGCCTGTATCGCCTCCTGTTTTGTTGTGGCCCATCGAACAGTATCAGCGATATATACTCTCGGCATTGCAGACATATATTCATACACTCGCGTTTCACCTTCCTGAAATACTTTTCTGACAAACGAACGATCAATATCTGTCAGCGACAACATATACCGCACATTCAGCATCGGCAAGAGCGGAGAGTCAATAGATTCCAGTGTGATAATCCGATTAAATCCGAATGGCGGCGCGATATCCGGCTTTCCACGCCCCACGGCGGCCATCAATTCCTCATATCGCTCCAAAATTAACGGATCGTACCCTTCAATGGTTTCGATTCCAAAATACGCAGATACATTTGGCGGCAATATGCGCTTATCGGTACTCATAACGCGGAACGGCTTGAGTTGTTGCTTAAGAAACGAGATGGTTTGAGTTTCCGGAAAAAAATATTCTCTGTCTGTAAAAGGCGTAAATTTCCACCCAAAACGCCAAAGATCAAATACGGTTATCGCAATAAACAATATTCCAATGATGTATGTTGTCTTATATCTCTTCAAGAGACGGGGCGCCAATAACAGAAAAGATCCGAAAATAAAGAGAGTAGTCGGTAACATTAGATTCCGCCTACTGACCAGAAAATTTTCTCCACCCGGCAACACGATACCCCAAAGAGCAAAAATGATGATGCCTATACCGATAATTACGCCCTTTGTATTTCTTTCTCTTTTGCCAAGCCAAAGATCGAATCCGTATGCAGCGAGAATAACAAGGGAAAAATCAATAACAACCAACAGTCGCGACGGCTGTAACGCAGAAAGAATCGGAATCTGCAGGAGATAAGGAATTTTTGCAACAGGCGTCGGAAGTGAAAATGCAAGCGCTAATCCCACGCTAACTGTCCAAAAAACAATATCTTTTCCTCTATTTTTGCTCAGCACCGCAAAAAGACCAAACAACAATGGTATTGCGCCGATGTATCCGATGAACTCTCCATAATTCCAAACTCCCCAATAATTAAGCGTTGCAGGATTACCGAAAAAGTCAGGTGCTACAAACTGCGCCAGGTTTTGCCACGGAATAAACCAACCTTCCCGAGCCCAATTTTCCGCCTCAAATATCCGACCGCTTTCAAAAACCAGGGTAATCATCGGCAACCATTGAATGGCTGTAATAAGAACAAAAATACCGATTCCCAACGCGATCCACAACATACTCTTTGTTCTATTTCCCTTAAGCTGCCATATTCGATATCCTGTGTATGCAAGAACAACTCCCATACAATACAGTGCGATTTGTATGTGTCCTGCAAACACCTGCATAGCAAGGCCAACAGCGAGAAGAAGAGACCAAACGATATTCTGACGGCGTTGTTGCGCCTCAATAAGCTTATCGATAGACAAAAGAACAAGCGGCAGCCAAAGCGCAACGTGCAGGATGGTGCCCCACGTCATCCATGCGACAGCAAATCCGGAAAAACTCCACGCAATTGCTCCCAGAAGCGCCGCGTATGGATGCAAATGCCGATTTCGAAGATATCCATAAAGAAAAAATCCGGCAAGAGCAGGTTGAAGGATAATAAGCATTGTCCACGCAATAGGAAAATCAAAAAGCAAAAAAAGAATATTGAAAGGATAAAAAACAGCCGCCTGAATATTGCCGGCAAGCGGCGTTCCGGAAAAATTGTATGAATTCCATCTTGGAAGGATGCGATCCTTCCATTGATCAATCGCTATTTTCCTCCATGGAATCTGCTGCCGCACCGGATCGGTAATAAGGAAATTTTTAAACGGAACGCCTCGCGGATTTGTCGTATTATACAAATCGCGCCACGGGTGATAGAGTCCCACAAGCGCATCTGACGGAACAGGGAGCTTGCCTTGCAAAATCGTGGGGTAAAAAAATACTCCCACCACAAGAAAAAAACAAATAATACAACAAATATCCGCTAACCGTTTCATACGACAATGATACGTTCTAACAATCGGTCGAATGCAGCGCAAAATTTATCTTCGTTGAAATCTTGGGCACGCTTCACTGCAGCTTTCTGAAATTCCTCTCGCCGCTTCATATCATGAACAAAAGCTCCTGTTTTTTTCACAAGTTCTTTGGGATCATCCCAAAGAAAACCGTTTTTCCCGTCTTCAACGATTTCCGTCTGGCCGCCGCCGGCGTACACAACAGGCACGGCTCCGGCGGACATGGCCTCTACCGTGGTAATTCCAAAGTGCTCCATCCAGCGCGGATCTGTTTCGCCGTATCCTGCCGCATGCCAATAGATTGACGCCCGGCGGTAATAGTCGACAAGTTGATCGTATGAGATATTTGGCTTAATAATAATCGGCAATTCCTTTGCCATCTCTTTGAGTTTCTCAAGATAGTCCTTATCGGTCGAAAGCAACCCTCCGGCAAGTATCAACTTCCACCCATTCAGCTTTTTATCCTTCATTCCTTGAGCAAACGTTTCGATAAGCACATGCTGTTTCTTGGCAGTATGAAAACCAGTGAATCGTCCTACCGACAGAATAAGTTGTTCCTTCTTCTTGTCACTTTCCCCGATCGAATGAACCGGTGGATAAATGACCGTAGCGTTCCTGCTCACGCGCTCATCAAGAAAACGCTTCGTGAACTCGGAATTACATACCACGGCCTGATATCGTGAGAGCTTTATTGCAGAGTACTCAACGGACGGAAACGGGACTTGGTAATGGAGGATATTATGCTTAGCCAAAGTTGAGGGAATGCTCCCATCACTTAGTACGAAAATAAGGTCATATTGACGCGTTAATAACAATTTTTTGAATACATTTCTTTCTCGAAAAATATTTTGAGTAACTTTTACCCTCGAAAGATCCACATCTAAGCGTCTTTGTGCTTCATCAAGAATATAAAAGTTATCCCAAAACACGAAAACGTCATACGTCTTGGACCAATGAGAAGCAAGAGTAAGCGTATACCGCTCTCCACCTCCAAAAGAATCTAAATATGGGGAATATAAACCAATTTTCATAATTTTTTGAAGCGAAAGGCAATAACCGTCATCAGTCCTACGCCTATCCCTGCTATCCATAAACCATATACAAAACTCTTCGGCCAGTATACCATCCGGATCGTGTGCTCACCCCCGGGAACGGCAACCGCGCGAAAATCATAATCCGCCCGGTAAATCGATGCATTTTTTCCGTCAACGACTGCCTTCCAACCCGGATCATAAACATCAGAAAGGAATAGAAGCTTGGCTCCCGGCGATTTCGTCCGCATGACCACTTCATTCGGCGTGTATTTTATAATATCAACTGATCCTTCTCCTTTTTGCACTACAACCTTCGGATCGGTTTCTAATATAAGAGTCTGCCGCGGGTCAAATCCTTCCGAGAAAAGAGTGTTAACAATATCCTGATCCGCGTTGCCAACAACATAGGAAGAGGCTAAAAATGCACGGGGTAATGCTTTTTGATTTTCAAAAACCTCGTATTGATCATTCCTGTAGATACTTTGGTAATACGGATATTCCCAATAGGGATAGCCCCACGAAAACCGGCCATCGCTTAAACGGTGAACGATATAACGCACGCCCAAAAGCTGTAATGCTTCTTCAGTATATCTGCCGATTTTGGGAAATTGTACTATGGATCGTTCCGGAGTAATAATTTTCCCTTCACTGGTAGACCGGATAAATTCTCCGTATCGTTTTTGATATATTGCATCGTACCCTTCAATTCCGGAGATGGCAAACGCATTGGTTACCTCACCACCTAAGTTTCCGAATATCCTTTCATAACCGACATTATTGTTAAGAAACGACAAAATATCTACCTTCGGATACACATATTCACGTGGATCAAACGGCATCCACTTCATTGAATATCGAAGCATATCTCCAATAGTCAATATCACAAAAAAACCAACAGCGACATGTTTAATAAATTTCCATCTCCTGATAAACCCTACGAAAACAAGAAGAACAAACCCAAGCGTTAATCCCGTAGGAAGCATTAGATTCCTTCGGGCAATCAGAAGTTTATCAACAGGAAACGGCTGCATGATTAAAACTATTCCCCATATAGCGATAAGAAACAAACCGGTAATTAAGGCAAAGGGAAGCGCTGAAGAAAGTTTTTTCTTTCCCCAATCTTCCCGCAACCCGTCCAACCCGTACGCACCAACCACGGCTAACGAAAAACTAGCAAGAACGATAATCCTTGCGGCATAGCTTGTGGAGATTGCAGGTAATTTAAGCCAGACAACAAATGCATTGATAGGCGTTGGGGTAGCGATAAGAAATGAAATTACCGCAAGTCCCAAAAAAAATCCTGTGTACTTTGCCCTTCGAATAATGGCATACACCGCAAGTAAGAGTGGCACGACGCCGATGTAGGATGCCCATTCCGCATAATAGCCGAACCAGTCATTACGTGTCACCGGATTACCATAAAAATCAGGCGCAAAGACGGTCACGAGATACTGCCAAGCTATACCGCCGCCCTGCGTAAATAATTCACTGCGTACTGATAGATTGTACGCTTCAAGAGAAGGAAGTATTTGCGGTGCACTAAGCATCAGACCTAAAACTACTGCCACGACTAATTCAATACCTTCCCTCATTCGTTTTGTTAAAAAGGATTGATAGATAATAAAAGCGACGGTCGCTAGTAACACATACACACTCATCTGAAAATGGCCGGAAAAAAACGATGACATGAGACTCAAAGCAATAATCACTAAATAGCACCATGATCGTTTATTGACATGCATACGTACTGCAGCGAAAACAAGAGGCAGCCAAAGTACCGCCCACCCGAGCGTCCCGTAGGCCATCCAAACAGTAAGGAAGCCGCAAAACATAAATGCTGTAGATCCGATAAGACTTGCCTCCTTTGACCGGTCTAAAGAGCGAAGTAAGAAATACATAAAAATACCCGCCAGGAGTGGTTGAAGAAGGATAGAAACGCTCCATGCCTCAAGAAACGGCAATATAAAGTAGAAGAGATTAACTGGTGAAAATACGGCCGTCTGATAATTGCCCGCATGCGGTGTGCCGGAAAAGCTATACGGATTCCATAACGGAACTTGCCCCTGCTTCCAGCTGTCTATGGTAATCTTCTTCCACGGATAAATCTGTGTGACGACGTCCGGCATCGCGTTGTTTTTGAGAGCCATTCCATACTGCGCGCTCCACGGAGGAAAAAAAGTTACGAGATATTTCGACGGAAACGGCACGAGTCCTTTAAAAAAATACGGCGAGGCAAAAATAAACCAAACGCCGATAAGGAAAATAACTGGCCACAATTTTTTCATAATCATATACTATCGTTGTTGTCTCTCCCAAAGCTTGGCATACGTTATGAACATGCTGAATGCCTGATATATACTCTCGATCCATCCCACAGTACCAGCTTTCCAACCGCCTTGTTTAACAAAAGAATCAATAAATGCGGTAAGCATCACCCGGATAAACCGCCACCACACGACCGGCGGATGTCCTGAGCGAAGTCGAAGCATCGCCTCCGCTGCCGACCACTCATTGGTTTTGTCAACCATTTCTTCCAAAGTTCGATGAGTATCGTGAAGGAGCGGAGCATTTAATCTGCCCTTTTCACCCGTTACACGGGCTGTTTCGTGAAGTTCTCCGTACCACTCTGTGAGAGCGTCTTTGCGCATGAGTCGCAGAATATATTCGTCCTGCGGCCACTTATGACCCAAATAGTAATTTTCTCGCCGCAATTCGTACCCGCTGACTGATGACTGTTTATTGCTGATTATTCTGTTAATCTCTTCAGCGAGTTTGTCAGTCACGACTTCATCAGCGTCTATATACAAAAGCCACTCACCGTTGGCTTGTTCTTTTGCTCTATTTCGAAGTTTAGCAAAGTCTCGGGTACTCGTGTCTATTACCATCGCCCCTTTCTTGCGTGCAAGTTCCTTCGTCCTGTCCATCGAACCGTTATCGACAACGATAATCTCATCTGCCCAGGCTAAGGAGGATAAGCATCGTTCTATCCTCGCTTCTTCATTTCTGGCGATAACTATTGCTGATATTTTCATGCTTTTCCCCATCTTCCTATCATAGCGTCCATTACTGCTTTTCGCTGAATTGACGGACCCATAACCATAAAACGCATCGCCTCGCGGGCAAGCGCGAGTTTCGTGCGTACCGGCCCGTAGCGCATGCCGACGAGGAGCCGATTGCGCGTCATGTAATATTGATGAAGTTTACTCCCAACCCCGCTTGAACCGGCATTTTTGTGCCATAGTATTGATTGCGGCTCATAAAGCAGTGTATATCCCGTTTGTTTTGCCCGTAAACAAAAATCCAGGTCTTCCAAATACGCAAAAAACTTCTCGTCAAGGAATCCGATTTTTTCAAATACTTCTTTTTTGACCATCATCGAACAACCGGTGACAAATGACGTCTCCGCCACGGCATCGTATTGTCCTTTGTCCACCTCATCCACTCCCCGATGCGACGCATACATATTGTTCCAATCAATAATGCCCCCGGCGTACCAAAGCACGCGGCCGCGATCAATGTGCCCATATCGTTCTTTGTGATACTCTCGCCCCGGTGCAAAATAAATTTTAGAACCGACAACGCCAACAGTACGTTCGCTACATGCATCAATGAGAGATGTTAATGAGTTTTTCTCAACGACCGTATCGTTATTGAGAAGCCAAACAAAATCCGCGCCATTCTTAAGCGCCAGGCGGATGCCGACGTTATTGCCGCCGGTAAACCCAAGATTCTTGCCGTTTTCTACGATTTTTACATCACGAAACTTCTTCCGGATTGTTGCCACGGAGTCATCGGTTGAACCGTTGTCCACCACGATCGTTTTGAGTTTTGAGTTTTGAATTTTGAGTTTCATCAACGATTCAAGGCAGGTGAGCGTATCCGTCAACCCGTTCCAATTTACAAGAACAACGACAACTGTTTGTTTCTTCATATCAATTGGTAATAATCTTTATCCGGGCATTGTCCAGCCAAGCATCATACTTCATCGTTGATTTCATCATCACTCTATACAGCTTGTTCCCGCGATCGAGCGTTACCGTCACTTCCTTTTTTACCACCGGTCCTCCCCCTTCGGTGAATACCTCGCTAAACCACACGTCATGTTTATCAGTCACATTATATAATTTTGCATAAATACGTCCGTTCCCTGTTGGGTTTCTTAAAAATAACTCGACGACTGCCTGTTTGATTGACGAGTAATTACCCGTATCAATATATGCTTCGGCACTTAATATATCTTCATAATCTGAATTCTTTGTCGTACCGGTGCCCAGGGACACATAAAATTCTCGGGCTGGAGACGCAGGCGATACGGAATTTACCTGCACAGGCTTCAATTTCTCATCGATTTTTGCAATACAGGATGATGGACAGCTTGTATCTGCCGGCGTAGGCAGAGGAATAGATTCAACAACTACCTGCGAAGGCGACTGAGGCTTCTGCTGGGAAAATACGACGATATCTAAAAAAAGCAGGTTAACAGCAAATAAAAAAAATACCGGAATAAAAATAAGTGCGTTACTGTTTATTGGCATACCATCGCCTGAATTTCAGCATAAGTTTCTCACCAACAAAGCGTGATTCCTTGATTTGAGTGGTCAACACCCAATACGAAAAATCTTTTCCGTTTTTTTGCACCTCCCGCGAAACTTGATCAAGGGGGATATCGATATCTATGCACTGTTTCTGCTCCCACACTTTTGCAAACACCACAAACGAATAAAATGCCTGCAAAATAGCAAGGATAAGCCCATGCAATCCGTCCTTATACCCTTCCTGCGCAAAAAAAACTTTTACAAAATCAGATGCCGGAAATCGCATCGCATCGTACCAAGCAAGCTGATAGTGCGTTCGGAGTAGTTTCTGCACTTCGCTTTCCGTATAGAGCGTATCCATTTTTCTGATGAATTGAGACACGCTCTCATAGTTATTGTGAATATACGGTTCCTGCAATGTATCTGTTACTCCGTCAACTTCCAGATATTCATGCACATGAGCGCAGGGAAATCTCCCATACCCTTTGCGAAACAATCGCAATTGTTTATCCGGCCACCATAAACCATGACGTATCCATTTGCCGAATATAATGTTCTTGCGCGGGATCCAATATCCGGCTTTGTCTGAATTATTCACTTTCTCTTTGATTTCGCGCGCTAAACTTTCAGGTATGATTTCATCTGCATCAAGTGAAAGAATCCAATCGCCGGTTGCCTTCTCAAATCCAAAATTTTTATTCACATTCAGCATTGGATTATTCTGTTGCAGATATACGCTCGCTTTCTGCTGCCGCGCTATTTTCCCGGTTGCATCAGTCGAAGAATTATCCACGACAATGATCTCGTTTGCCCAACGGACCGATTCAAGACATTGCTTGATTTTTTTCTCTTCATTCCACGCTGATATGACAACGCTTATCGTGGCCATAAAGACATATGAAAACTGCGGCTAAGCTCGCCAATACGCTTCCTTTCCAGCATCAAAACCGATCCAATATATAGTATAACACCGACAACTCCCGCACCGGTTAACCATATAACGCCAACAGGGATGATTTTGAATAATAAAAAATATGCAGCACCCTGAATGCCTGCGCCCAAAAGGGGTGCCCGAACACTATGCCAAAATGAGAATGGCGCAATCTTCTGAACTAATCGGACTACGAGCCAAAGCGTGGCGGTGACCGCCGAAAGAGCCATCGCAACACCGTCGAATCCAAAAAAATAAATGAATAGAACGGTCAGCACCCACGTGGCGACCGTCCACAATACCATAAGTGATAATGTCGTTTTTATTTTTCCGATAGCATTCAGCGCATTCGTCAGGGGTGTTGATAAGCTTGCGATCGCCGATGCAATGGTAAAAAGATAAAATGACAACAACGCCGGTTCCCATTTTTCATACCGCGGCACGATCAAGATAAGCGGCCGGACAAAAAAGAGGAGTCCGACGGAAATAGGAAAAATGACAAGCGACAAGCCGAAAAGCGTTTTCTCAATGGCCCGGGACAGCGTCTCTTTTGATTCCTGAATCCGGGAAAACGTTGGAAATGTAACCCGCACGACGCTATCCATCACCAGCCGCAAAGGGACTTCTGCCCATTTTTTCGCCCAACCAATGTAGCCTACCTCGGTAAACGGAAGCACTTTGCCCAAGAATACCGTCAGCAAATCATCTTTTACAAGTGCCAGAAATGAATGCATTTGAAAGGGTACCCCAAATCGCAGTAATTTTTTTGCAACTCCCCGTGAAAAGCCTATGGATATGCGCCATGGCGAAATGGCGTACATAAGTATGAGTCCGATAAACCCCCTGACAAGAACCGCCCACGTAAAACTCGATACTCCCCAGCCATACCACGCCAAGATAACCGCCACTGCATAGAATCCAACTGTTTCCGCCACCTGCGGAATAATCAATTTTTGAAAATCCAATTTCCTCTCGAGTAATATTGAGGGTATCGTTTTTAACGAAGATAGAAAAAAAGAAACAATCAATGCCCGCAAGAGCCATACTCCCGAATCATCCAATTGATAAAACCGCGCAATAGCAGAAGACGCTATCAATGATACAACCACGAGAATTCCTACGAGAATCTGTTGAATAGTAAACGTGGTCTTCAGGTCTTCTTGGGTCAATTCATCTTTCTTTTGTATCAAAGCAGCCGCTAATCCAATATCGGAAAAATAGGCCATAAAAGAGATAATTGCCGACACCACATAAAATATGCCAAACGTGGCGGGAGTGAGAAATATGGTAAGTAAAACCGTCGCGCCAAAGGCAATAATCTGCAGGAGAAATGTGCGCGACGTCAACGCGACGATGCCCGAAAGCGATTTTTTCTTTATCACAGCAAGATCCTGTTCGTTCATAGCAGTGTCCTCCATGGCCGCGTACGGAAAAGCCTCCACAATCCGGATATATCGCCTGCGGCCGTCTTCCAGACCCGGACCGTCGAACCTGGATTATCTATCCACGTAACCGATTCTTCATATATCCTAATCCCAAGCTTTTCCGCCAGGATAAGAAGCTCCGTATCAAAAAACCACTCATTATCTTCAATTTTAGGAAGCAGAACTTCAACCACATTCCGCGTCACCGCTTTAAATCCGCATTGCGCGTCGGTAAAATGAACAAGAAAAAAACATTTAATAAGCACTATATACGCCTTTGATGTAATTGTTCGTACGATGCTCCTTCCATACACACGGGCTCCCTTTGCATTTCTGGAACCAATCGCCAGATCATACCCGCGGAGTAACGATCGGACCAAGGGAGGAAAATGTTTTAAATCTGTCGAAAGATCCACATCCATGTACGCGACCAAATCCGTATTGCTCTTCGCCCATACGCTCTTTACCGCTCTTCCGCGGCCGCGCTCGTCCAAGTGTACCACCTTCACACGGGTAAACTCCCGCGAAAGATGGCGAGCAATATCAAGCGTATCATCAATTGATGCGTTATCCGCAATAGTGATAATCCAGTCAAAATCGTCCAAATTATGGATCAAGTACGATACGAGCGTCCGGATGCTTTTTTCCAGATCTGCCTGTTCGTTATACACCGGAATAACGATATTAAGCGATGGTTTCTGATGTTTTTTTTGAGCCATATACAACCAAAAGAGATCCAAGAGTGATGATGCTTATCAGATTTGCGAGACTCCGAACCGGTGTATTAAAAAAATGCATTTCCAGTACGCTTTCCCCGGCTGGCACGGCGATGCGGGGCAGGCTATCTTGTATGTTGGGAAGAACTTTCTTACCGTTCACCCAATATTCCCAACCCGGAAAATAAACTCGTTGGAGAGAAACTTCTGTATCAACGTTACTCTGAAGCGCTATTTTCGTATACGTTTCCGTATCTACTTCAGTTTCCGCGCTGTATTGGCGAGATAATGGGACTGCTTCGTATGAGCTTTCTGAAGGTTTTTGGGGTCGAACGAAATCTGGCGGCAAATATTCATCGGAAATTTTTGAAACCCTATATCGAAGTTCTTCCTGCGATTCATAGCTTCCCGCTGGTTTATTGATAATAAACTGTCCGAGAAACCATTTTGCGTTCACGCCGACAACCATGATGCATACCGCGCCCACAAGGAGCAAGCGTTGCAGTCTGTTTCTTATGAATACAACGACCGCACCCCCTGTCATGGAAATACCCAATACAGCATACGTTAATAATCTCCACGGGTATTGGATGTACCGGGCATTCGGCGCGAATTTCCACAAAACCTGCGACGCCTGAAGCATAAAAAATATGCTCAGTATGCTTACTCCCATGCCGAAAACCATATATCGATCGTACTTTTGATTGCTTCTCCGCTTTACGATCCAAACCAATACTGCGGCCACAGCGGTGAGAATTTGCAGTTTTCCAAGTTTATATGACATGCCGTCGGTGCAGCCTTTTGCTGATCCGCCGAATCCCCAAGGCGAATTCCAGAGCTGGGATAGACACACGAAATGATCCCGATAGTCTGCTGTTAAGCCTATCTGGCCTGAAACATTCGTAAAGCGCATTTCCGAGATAGCAGGAAGCCAAAAGAAAGCAGAGAGGCCAAGGCCAATAAGAAGAAGTGAGAAGTGAGAAGTGAGAAGTGAGAAGTCCAGTCGCTTTTTAAAGACAAGTATAAGAGAATACAACACGAGTCCTGCTACATAGAACGCAATGGTCACATAGCCTAAGATCGTATGAGACAGAATAACGCCCGCAAGACCAATGCCGCCAATAAGGAGCGCCTCGCTTCGCTCGGCGGTATCACTCATACGTAAAAATCCCCACACTGCCAAAGGCAAAAACGCATATGCCCACAATTCTCCCACCGCACCGCGTACATATGCCTGCGCTGCATGGTACGGCGCATACATATAAAGAATAGCTGCAAGAATCCCCGCGGAAGCACCAAACCAGGTACCGGCCAATACATACATCGTAAATCCGGAAAGAATAATGCCGAATAAAAATATCAGTTTTGTGGCTTCCACAGCCGGCAATCCCAACGCATACAAAAATCCGCCAACATAATACGGTAACGGACCATAATAGTTGAAAAGCGGATACCCGTACCCATACCCTAAATCCGATACCCATCGAACCGGAAATTGGCCGTTCCGTAACGCTTTACCCATGACGATCACTCTGCCTACCTGCGTATCGTCATGCATCGGAAAAAATCCTTTTGCCAGCAGCGGCCGGATGGCGCCGAAAGACAACAACAATAGTACAATGAGTGAGAATATATGTCGTTTCATTTTAATACGATTAGCATCCCGATCGCTACGATTCCACTAACAATAGATATGCCATCTGCAATAAATCTGACCACTGTCTCCCGAAATTCTACTGAAATCTGATGCGTCCCTTCCGGCACGGCCACCCGCATGAGACCCATGCCGTTGCGATAATCTACAGGAACCGGTTGCCCATCCAACTCAATGCCCCCTCCCGGATAATATACGGGATTTATCTGTACGATGCTTTTTTCTTTTGCATCGATAACCGCTTCTATCCTGTGCGAAGAAAATTCAGTAACGGTGATAACGCCTCTGCCGCCAAAAAATTCCAGACGCTCGGGCGCATGTTCCTTCGGCTTCTGACTGACCCACCGCGGCATGTACTCATCCGCAACTGTTGTAGTCGCTTCATTTGTCGTATAGTATCCTTCCGGCCGAAGAACCCACCGGATATTCCGCATAGACATCCAAAGCGGCACAACCCACAGAATCAAAAAAAGAATAAGCAATCTGCGGCGGGGCAGCGGCGCCATCGCATCAAAAACCCATGCGATCAACCACGGGCCGGCAATGAGCCCAAGAGACAAAAACCGATACGGGAACTGGAACAATTTTCCCATGATAGGCAAATTCCAAAGCGGCAGGGATAGTGCGGTAGACATAACCACTCCTACGACAAAAACAAAAAAGAAAAACCATGACGTCTGATCCCCTATTTTTTTTCTCATTCGCCAAAACAAAAAACCGGCAATGGCCGGAACGATGTTTAACAGGAAAAATGTATTGCCGCCGATGAGGTAAGAAGCAGGATTGGCTATTGCCTGCGCATCAAACACGACATATCTGCGGTCAAACAATGCCGGCAGCCAAAAAAATGCCGCCATCCCAACCCCCAAAAGAACATACGGCCAATATTCTTTTCTTTTTGTCACTACTCCATACAGGCAAATCAAAAGAAAAAAAAGCAGCGCTAAAGAATTGTGGCTCGTCAATAAAAACGCAACGGCAAAAGGGAAAACTCCCAACACGCGACGGTCCATGCTGAACAATGCCAGCGCCGCCGCAAAAAACGCCACGATTTCGCCGACGGATCCCCGCGTATACAGATCAAATGCCAAATATGGTGAAAACACAAAACCTATCGCGCCAAGAAAACTCGATAGTGCACTAAAGCGCCGCCGTAGCCAAAAAAACAGACAAAGAGAAGCACCAATGACCGATCCCGCGAGAATTATTTTCGTCGTATCCACAAATGAAAAGCCAAAGGATTTAATAAAGGAACCGACATACAAAAATCCCGGATACAGAAAATTTGCTACCGGATACCCGTACCCATAGTTTAATCGTCCCAAAAACCGCACAGGGAATTGCCCTTCACGCAAACTCTGATAAAACGCGCTTAACCTGATAATCATCCAGTCGCCATCATCGGAGATAAAAAAGCCACGCACGCCAAGCGGCCACACCACAAACAATGTCACGAGTAATAGTCCTATAACCCATCCCACTGTGGAGACGTTTCGCCGTTGCTTCATGGAATCCTTACTTGTGCTAAAGGAAGCACCACTTTGTATAATCGCAACTTCCGGTCTTTCCGGTTTCCTTTTTGATATTCAGCCACAAGTTCCAACGGCCAGCCATAAGGCACGACTTGCGTCTGATTAAGTACAAAAAATACCGGGTGATCTTTCGCACTCTCGAGTGCTTCTTTCGGAATCTCAGGGGGAAGCGGCCAAATGCCTTTAATTTCAATATTCGGATTGTCCACCAGATATATTTCTATGGCATACGGTAAAAGCCCGAACGTTCCTTCCGTATAGACCGTCACTTTTCCTTTCCTGGACTCTTTCAGTAAAAACGCATTCACCTCCCGTACTCCCCATCCCGACGGCCAATTGTCAATATATTGCCCTTTATCCGAACCGGGAATTTGCGCATATAACGGATGAGTGATGATAAAATAATCAGTCAAAGCGCTTGGGAAAAATACCAAAAATAACACAACGGGAAGGAGTAGGGTCCCGCGAAGTCTTCCGATGATCCAATCAATGGAAACTGACGCCAAAACGAGAAGCGGCATCGTCATGAATAAAATAAACCGCGGATACAAGACTCTTCCGAATAATGCAAGTGCGATAAAAGGAGCAAGCCACCAAACATACAGCAGTATTTTTCCCCGGCGTTTCTCCCATAATGCAAACAGCGGAGCTAAAGCTAATAAAAAAACCGGAAGCGTCAGGTAATTCACCGACCAATCAATAAGCCCCTTTATGTTGCCGGTAAAAAACCGGATCGGATGAGTGAACCACTCGCGGAATGAGTAAATAAACACCGCATCCTTCTGTGCAATCATACTAAACAACGGTGAAAGCCGCAGGATGCTATAGAGTGCCTGAGAAATAATTGCCGCAACCAATACTAAACTCATCCAACGAAGCAACCGCCGCCATCGCCCGGACGCTTGCCAATCAAAGAGAAGCAGTGTCAAAGGCATGAGATACAAACTCAAAAAGCCCGACGTTTTATTGAGCATTCCGAGCCCCAGCGTCATACCCAATAGTAATGCGATATCCAGCCGCTTCTGCCGAACAAGCAGAATACCGAGATATAAATTCCAAATGGAAAATGCAGCCACCAGACTATCATACAGAGCCATCCGGTCATACATGAGACTGAAGGGACTTATGACATACAGAAAACTCGCCAAAAACGCTACGCGTTTGTTCTTAAATAATTCCCACGCGACCAGCCACAAGCCGGTCATCGTAGCTATTCCTGCTGCCACGGAAACCAATCGGCCGGCAAGAAGCGGATCGCGTATGAAACGAAGCATAACCATCATGAGCCACGTGAACAACGGCTGCTTTCCGTCTACCAGAGAAATGAAGCGCCATGCAGCATCACGGGAGCCGATCTGAGCCCAACGGATGTAAATCGCTTCATCGGTAAATATCGGGAGACTCGTGAGGTTGAACAGCCGCAATCCAAGGTAAAAAGACAAAAGCAAGGCGGATACAACAAGTGCAATAAACCACGATTTTCGCATGGGAAACATACCTTCGCATTATACCGGATACCAACTGTCTACCGCAAAGACAACGATCTATTCTCACTCCCCACCCGACGGGTGTGAAGAGATAACCCTCCAGGTTCTTTACGTTCGAACATCCTGCTCCTATAATAAATAACCTTCTCATCTGTTTACATTATTCTATTTTATCAACAGGATGTTCAAAGCTACGTAACCTGGAAGGTTATTCTTGCTTATTCTTGCTTATGTTATTGATTTAATCTGTGCGATCTGAAATACTGGAATTATGACAGATTGGGAGATAGTAGAACTTCAAGATAAACAGTTTACCGTTTCTGACTCGTCTGTCGTTTATGTTGTGGTGGTTAAAGCAAAAGCCTCCGCTTGGTGGCAGAATTTTCCCCAGTTTCTCAAACGTTTTTTCCAAGATGATAATTTGTCAGCAACTCTAGATGTTTACCCAACAGAACTCAAGTGGAATGGTAACGATTTAAAAGGGCTGGAGCAAACAAATGTATTTTTGGCGAGGTTAAAACCTGGTGTACACAGACTTAATTTTAAGAAAACACAAACCCCCGTAATTACAAAAATAGAGATTTACAAAATTCAGAATGACACTCCTGATTTAGTTCAAATTTTGCCAAAAAAGGTAGAGGATGGTGATCGGCGACCTTTATTAAAGGTGGCAATTATTGATGCCAAGCCAAAGAAGATTTTAATAAAAGCTACTGTTATCTCCGGTCGTCAGCATAAATTATTTCAGCAAGATGATGACGATCTTAAATTAATAATTGACGGGGAAACAGTCGAAAATAATTCTCCAAAATCGCACAAAAATTGGTATTGGTGCGGGCGGGCGCAAGCGTTGACTCACACCCCGGAAAAAGCGTTAGAAAAAAATCTTTCAGCCAACGATTTAGTTTTACTGGAATTCTACGCCGATCGAATGCCAAAAATTGAATCGTTAAAATTCTTTTTTAACAATGCAAAACCTGTATTTGACAAGCTGTTGGTAATAAGCGACGAAGAATTTATAAGAGCGGGAATGACGCAAGAAGAAATTGAAATTTTTCTAAAGGAGAAAGCAGGGAATAATCTTGGCCATATTGCTTTTAAAATTTTTGATGATAAAAATGCGGCCGAGTTAATTTTTGAAGCTTGCAAAGCGAATGTTATTAATCCAAAAGTTATTCTGGTCAAATTACAAGCGGAACAGGGATTAATTGAAGGAGATAGGGCTACTAATCCCACAAAACAGCAACTAGGTAGGGCTTTAGGAGTGGGGATATTGGATGATGGTACTGTTCAGCAACAATATCAGGGATTTACCAATCAGATAGTTGGTGCCGCAAAAACATTCCGTTTAAATTTTAATGAGGCTAAAGAACAAGGAGGAGAGTTTATTTTAGAAAATATTGATGGAAAAAGATTGTCAATAAAAAACAGGGCAACGTATAGCCTTTATAAATATACTCCCCACATTGCCGGTGCAGAATTGTTTTTTGATATTTACCAAGATTTTTTTAAATAATGATAAAACCATTCCTAGTGTTAATTTGGATTGTTTTTACTGTTGTACTACTAAAAATCAATTTTGAGTACGCAAATGATATTAAAAGTTATCAACAAAAAATAGAAAAACTGAAAGGAGAAAAAAAGTATTACGAACGGAGATATGGCCAAACACTAGAGAACGATTTGGAAGCATGGTTGGCAAGAGACCTTCATTTTACAGATTATCAAGTTGATTTTTTAACAGTAGGTAAGGATTTCGAGCGAAAGAATGATCTTGAGGGTTTGATCATAATAAATCGCAGCAATGGACAAGAGGACTATCGTTTCAAAATTATCTTTGATCGGAACGGGTTGCCTTTAGTGACTGAACTGGCCCCAGTGAAGGTTAATCGAGACAATCCTTAGGTAGTCAAAATTGAGAATATGAGAACAACCTTCCAGGTTCTTTACGTTTGAACATCCTACTATTATGCTGTTTCACCATCA
>JBBTTP010000056.1:0-17004 GCA_038064215.1 Patescibacteria group bacterium
GGATTCGTCGTCTGCCCGTCCAGACCGTGATACCCTGCTTTTTTAAGCATTGCATCCGCTTCACGCGTTTCCGCAGGATCCCCGCCATCGATAAAAATTTTACTGGTAAATTCCATAGTACCTCCTGTATTGTGCAATCACTTCTTTAAAAGTGTCCGGACAGTTTTGACGATCGCTCCTCTGTCAATTTCTTCATAGCGCAACAGCTCTTCCGGCTTTCCGGATCGCGGGGTTTTGGTAACAGCTAAATGGATGAGTTCCGCGCTCAAGGCCCGCCCTTGTGCCTGAGTTTTCAAGGCTGATGCCACTGCCTCTCCCAATCCCCCTTCGGGATAGTGATCTTCCACAACAATCATTGCTTTCGACTCTTTCGCCGCTTTCTGTAATGTCGCGACATCAATCGGCTTAATGCTGTAGCAATCAATCACCCGCACGCCGATACCTTCTGCCGCAAGCTGTTTTTGCGCCGCAAGCGCCTCGTGAAGGGTGATACCAGCGGCAACAATGGTGGCGGCAGACGTGCGTCGATGCGTCAATGCATCAATGTCAGACGCTGACGCGCTGACGCGCTGACGCATTACCACCGCCTCATGAATTTTCGATCCCCCAATCGAAAACTCCTCTTTCACATCATATAAAATCGGTGTTTCGCCGCGCGTCGTCCTTATATACACAATTCCTTTTTGTAAAGCCATTTGTTCCACTAAACGCTCCGTCGACACGGCATCTGACGGATACAACACCGTGGAACCCAGCACTGCGCGAAACATCGCAATATCCTCAAGCCCCATCTGGCTTGCGCCGTCGGCTCCTATCGAAACGCCTGCGTGGGATCCGCAGATTTTAAGATTTCCAGCGGAAAGTGCCGCCATGCGAACTTGGTCAAACGCGCGCGTCAGAAAACAGGCAAACGTGGAAAGCCAGACATTCAACCCCCGTTTGCTCATCCCCAACCCCACACCGACCATGTTTTGCTCGGCGATAAACATTTGGAAAAACCGATCCGGAAATTCTTTGCCAAACAATTCCGTGTACGTGCTGTTGCCCACGTCTCCGTCCAGTACCACCATCGCAGGGTCAACGCTACCCAATCGGACGAGCGCATTGCCAAAGGCCTTGCGGGTCGCAGTAGGCTTATCATACATCGCAAGCGTCAATGCGGTCATTGCGTCAATGGCGTCCGTGTTTTTCGCTGACGCGTTGACACGCTGACGCGCTGACGCTTCCGGCTTTCTCACATTTCCCCGTATGCTTTTATCAATATCCCCCAACTCCTTGACCGCCGCTTCGCATTCAGACGCCGACAGCGCCTTCCCGTGCCACCCATGTTTGTTTTCCAAAAAGGAAACGCCTTTGCCTTTCACCGTCTTGGCGATGATGGCAACGGGCTTCAATGCGTCAGCGCGTCGATGTGTCAGCGCAAGACGATACGCCTTGTCAATTTCTCTAAAATCGTGTCCGTCAATCACCACCGTCTCCCATCCAAACGCGCGAAAACGCTTCTCATAAACGGATGCATCCGGCCCGTACATCGTTTCGCGGGACTGCCCCAGCCCGTTGATATCGCAAATCGCCACCAGATTATTGAGCTTGTAAAACGAAGCCGCAGCCGCCGCTTCCCACACCGACCCTTCTGCCAGTTCTCCATCGCCCAGGAGAACAAAAATGCACGGTGTCAAAGGCGTCATTGCGTCAAAGGCGTCATTGTTTTTGCGTTGATGCGTTGACACACTGACGCGCTGACGCTGCCCTCTCAGGGCGAGTGCTTCGCCGACACCAACAGAAAGACCTTGTCCAAGCGATCCCGTGGCTGCTTCGGTGTACGCAAACCGCGGCACCGGATGGCCCTCAAGCGGGCTGTCAAAGGTGCGGAGCTTTACTAATTCTGCTTCAGTAATTTTTCCTGCAGCTGTGTAGAGTGCATAAAAAAGCGGCGATGCATGGCCTTTACTAAAAATCACGCGGTCATTCCCGGGATTATTCGGATCGTCCAAATCCGCGCGCAAATACTTGAAAAAAAGGGCGACCATGAGGTCTGTTGCCGATAATGAGGTGGTCGGATGTCCCGATCCCGCGGCAGTAGTGGAAACGAGAATAAAGTAGCGGACCAATGTGGCAAATTTTTTGAGGTTCACCTCGTCCATAACAGCATGATAGCGGATCAACAAATTTCTATCAAGACCAATTATTTGAAGCTTTGACAAAATAACGCTTAAGCGTTATTTTGTCAAGAATTCTTGAGGCTCTCCTGCCCGCATTGCTACGCAAAGCGTTGCAGGCGGGCGATGGCAGAAGCGATGTTGGCCGGATCTTTAAAAAGATAACTGGTTGAAACGAGCCGCGTGGCGCCCGCCTCTTTCACGAGTTTGGCGGTTTTGTCGTTGATCCCGCCGTCTACTTCAATGGCGAGGTCCGGAAAATTCTCATGGATTGTTTTGATTTTTTCTATCGTCTCCGGCATGAGCGCCTGCCCGCTAAAACCCGCTTCGATCATCATGACCAGTACGACATCCACGCTTTCTAAAAACGGCTCCACCACCTCAAGCTCGGTGGGCCCGTCTATCGCGATCCCCGCCTCGCAGCTCTCGTATGTCACTTCGTCCAAAAATCTGCGCGGATCGTGACTTTCCACATGGGCGATCAGACGTTTAAAGCCGGCATCGGCAAGCGGCCGGATATACTTCTCCGGCTCGGCAACCATGAGATGTGCCTCAAGGGAAATATTCGGATACGCTTTGAGAAACGATGCGAATTGGTCAAATTTGAGCAATGTTTCGTTCGGGACCAAGGTATTGTCCGCCACATCAATCTGCACCCACGACACGTGCGGGCTAACCCATCCGATCCGGCGTTCAATTTCTGCAAAATCTTTTTCCAAAATACCCGGGATGATGTCGATCATATATAACAATTTTCAATTTTCAATTTTCAATGAATTTTCAGTGTTTGAAAATTAATGACGCTCTCGAGCTTTAATTTTCTCTATCCTCCGCACGTATTTCTCTTCTCCCAAAAATGCAGTCGTGAGAAATGCCGTCACGATATCTTTTGCCTTTGCCTCATCCGTCCAATCTGCGGCAAGGGCAAGGACGTTCACGTCATCATGCTGGCGGTTTCTGGTGATTTCTTCGGGGCTGTACGCAAGCGCCGCTCGGATGCCGGCTACTTTATTGGCCGCAATCACCACGCCTGCCCCGGACCCGCAGATCACAATACCTGCGCTATTTAGCTTCGCAAGGCCTGGCCTTGCGAAGCTATTTTTCGACACATTGTCTGCCACGGCAAAAGAAAAATCCGGAAAATCGTCAGTGAGATCCAGGTGATCATTCCCGCAGTCCACTACGTCATACTTTAATGAAACAAGCCACGGTTTCAGCGACTCCTTCAATGGAAAACCTCTATGATCCGCTCCTATAAAAACTTTCATCGTATAGTAAGCCTATACTGAAAAACAGCGGGCTGTAAAGAGGGAAAAGGATTAACGGGGAAATTTGGCGGCGAGCGCTTCATACGCGCCGTCTAATTGTTCAAATACCTCATCACTGAACACTTCTTGTCCCCAAAGTACGGATAGAAGGCTTCGCAAAGCCGCAATGATATGCCCTGCATCACGAAGTTTTGCGTCCCGGATTTTGCGGTCACGATCATTGGCCGCTTGTGCCGTAACGGTGAGGACCATCATCACGTGCTTCCGCACTTGATCCACTACGTCATTTCCCGTTAGTGTTCCCGTTGCTTCCAGTGCATCAAGCGTCGCCACATACGCTTCCTGCCACAGCTTGTCGTCATGAAACGCGCTCATGGGGGTATTATATCATGTTTTTGTGAGTTTTTGATAGAGGTCGCGGTATTTTTTTGCGCTCACTCGCCACGAAAAATCCTGCCGCATGGCCGCAGATACCATTTTCTGCCACTTTTCCGGTTTAGCAAGATACACAGCAATTGCCTCATGCATCTTCGCCGCCAGTGCGTTTACCCGGTACTTTTCAAACACAAATCCTGTGACCCCATCCGTCACACTGTCACCTAACCCCCCGGTTTTCCGTACGAGCGGCAGCGCGCCGTATCGCTGGGCAATCATTTGAATCAGTCCGCAGGGTTCAAATTTTGAAGGCACAAGCATCACGTCGCTTCCCGCATAAATCCGCCGGGCCAGCCGTTCATCAAAGGAATGTATAAAATGAACATTCGGGTGGTGCTTGGTACACGCAGTCAATTTCATCTGATTTTTGGGTGATCCCTCGCCCAGAATAAACAATTGAAAATTCTCGGTGGACAGCGTTTCTATCGCTTTGATAATCAGATCCAACCCTTTCTGACGAAATTCCAGGCGGCCCACAAAACCAAACAACGGCCCGGAGCTTTCCGCTAGATGAAACGATGCATAAAGAGCACGTTTATTCCTCAATTTTCCGCTCTTCACCGATGCCACATCATACGGATGCACGAGTGCCGCATCAGTCCTGGGATTCCACCGGTCCTGGTCGATGCCGTTGAGAATTCCAACTACTCTATCTGCCCTGCGCTTCATCACGGCGTTTATCTCATCGCCATGCTCGCTGGTAATAAGTTCGCGGGCATACGTGGGCGATACCGTGGTAATCTGATCGGCGTATTCCAGCGCTTCGCGCATAAGTTTTATGGCACTGCCTAAATTCGTCTCGTACACATGGAAAAGATTTCTGGGAAGACCTAACTTCAGGATGGTCATCACCCCGGTTTCCCCTTTATAGAGATGATTGTGGATCGTAAATACGGTCCGGACGCGGGCAGATTCCAGCGTTTTTGCCTTTGAGCCCACTTTGCGTTCTTCACCGATAAGCATGGGGACCAGGGCCGTGTGCCAGTCCTGGCAATGGACGATGTCGTACGGACCGCCGAGAAGCGTATTGGCATACAGATAAAACTGCGCGACTGCTTTGGAAAAAAAGGCGAACGCTTCTGCCATGTTGGTAGTTTTGTAGTGATTGCATAAAGGATGCCGAAACAAATAAACGGGAATAGTACTCCCCGGCATGACGGTTTTAAATACAAAAACCAGCTCCCGCCGCCGGTCAAAATCGACTGCCAACTGGCCTACGCAGCGGACGTGCGATGCTTTGATTTTTTCGTAGTAGGGCAGGACGATACTGATGTTTACTCCGAGTCTCCGGAGAGCCACGGGCAACGCGTAACTCACGTCTCCCAAGCCGCCAAGCTTAAAAAACGGCACACACTCACTGGTGACAAACAGCACTTTCATATCAACAAAAAAGGTTTAACCTTTTGAGGCTAATTTTCGTCAATCATCATGCGCGAAATTACGGATAGCGCGTTTTCTTCCAATCCATCATCATTTGATTCCACAAAAGATTGATACGATGTAAAGCCCTGTTTGCCAAAATGTGTAAGAATAGCCTTCGGTTTTATCCACTCCTGCTGGACGATTCCTAAATAATTCTGATACGACGACGGTTGCGTGCGTAAAAGGTTTAACCTTTTGAGGCTAAGAGGATTACGGTGGATATAACGAGTAAGATGCAGAAGCTGCTCATCGGTCGTCACCAGTACAGCTTTATAGGTTCCTTGCAGAAGCGACCCTACTCTCTTGTGGCGGCGATTGACATAGGCAGTGTACCGAGTAGTCAGAGATTGGAGGAGTGCTTCAATATCCCGCTCCCCTTGCTGCTTAAACAGCAAATGAAAATGATTGGGCATAAGCACGTAGGCGACAAGCTCAATCTTCCCAAAATAATTGTTCATCCGAAGGAGCCGGGCTGCATCCTTGCGGTCTTTGAGCAAGGCTGTAGGATTAAGAATTATTTTTCGAAGCTCTTTCTCATCTTTCGGCGTTACGTACGTTCGAAGATAAGAAAGAAATACGGCATAATCCTGTTCGTCGATAAAAATATCGGTCTTATTGACGCCCCGGTTGTAGACATGATAGTACGCATCCGAAACGTACGGCTTTATGACGTGTCTGGCAGGCATATCATCATCATATCAACAAAGGTTAAACCTTTTCAAGGCTGAAAAAAAGGTTTAACCTTTTGAGGCTAAAACTTTCTGGTACACCCGTTCATACCCTTCCACCATCTTGTCCACGGTAAAATTTTCCTCCACGTGACGGCGGCAGGCGGCGCGGTCTATCTCGCCTATCCGCCGGACTGCCTCAACCAACCCCTCAATCCCCCGCTTTTTAATCACGAAATCAGGGTGATCGGGGAGATTGGGGTGATCAGGGGAGGGCTCCGGTTCCACGATAAACCCTGTCACACCATCTCGTACTATCTCAGACACACTCCCCCTGTTATAGGCAATCACCGGCGTGCCACAAGCCATCGCCTCGATCATCACAAGCCCAAACGGTTCTTCCCAATGGATGGGGAAAAGAAGCGCTTTGGCTCCTGCCAAAAGTCCCGCCTTCCGTCTACCCTTCAAAAAACCGACCTGCTTGACTAATGGATGAGACAACAGTGGCGCGATCTTTTCTCTAAAATACGCGAGTTCCTGGTATTCTTTGGATCCGGCAAGCACGGTCAGAGTACCCGTTGCCATCCCTACCCGCAGGGCGTCCTCTAGCCCTTTCTCCGGCATATACCGACCGATAAATAGCAGATAGTCACCTGATTGGAAGTTGGGTTCATAGCGGGATGCGTGCAGGCCGTGATACACCACTCCTGCGATATCGATAAGTCCGCCAAGATTTCGTGCCTGATTCTCGCTGATGGCCACGTATGCATCATGAGGAAACCGCCGCAAACGCCATGCATCCAAACTGTTCTTCTGCGGCAACCCATCGTGAAGCGTGTATACCGTCGTGGTTCCGCTCGCAGACTCAAAATAATGTGCTGAAAACTCCAAAAATGAATGAATGATTTCCAGCCGACCAGCTCTGGCGTCCGCATAGGCGCGACTGGTTAAATCCAATTCATATTCCCACCGCGCATCGCGTCGAGCCAGGAGTCGCTTCGTTTCGACTCCCACATACCGCATCTTCATCGCCGGCGGCTCGCCGAGGGCAAGCATATCATCCCCCGCAACGAGCGTTGCGCGAGTTTTGGTATCCGACGAGCTATACACCCGCACTTCATGGCCGCGGGCAACGAGCCCATCTGCCAAGTCTAGAAAGAGCTCTTTGGGTGCAAAAATTTTCCCGTCGCTTAGCGGTTCGTACATGAGCGCGGATGGAAGGAGCAGTCCTATTTTCATAAAAGCTAATGGCCCAGAATTTTTTGATAAACTTCTTCGTACCCCTCCACCATTTTTGCTATGGTAAACCGTGCCTCCACGCTTCTTCTGCAGTCGGCACGGTGTATAGAATCAAGCTTTCCCACTGCCTCAACCATTTCGACCTCGTTCTCCACGACAAAACCGGTTTTCCCTGGATCAATTACCTCCGGGATTGCTCCCATGCGGTAAGCCACAACCGGCGTGCCGGTCGCTAATGCTTCGATCATGACAATGCCAAATGGTTCTTCCCAATGAACCGGCAACAGCAATGCTTTCGCACCTTGATACAACGTAACCCGTTCCGCCAGCGTCAAATTTCCTTCTGCACTCTTGGGGTTTCCGATAAACTGTATCGTGTCGGAAAGGTGGGGCGCGATTTCACGCTCAAAAAATGGGAAGGATTCAACGTTGCCGATGATCTTGAGGGGTATTCCGGACGCTTTTGCCACACGAATTGCATCGGTGACACCTTTAGGATCAACCTTGTTGCCTTTTTCATCAGTGAAGAACTCGCGGATTCGGCCCACAAAAAGAAGATACGAACCGGGATTTCCGCTAAACGAAAACGCCGTCTCATCAATGCCGTTGTACACGGTTTGGGTGTAATGAAGGTCTGGATACAATGCTTTCTGTCGATCCGAAATCGGCGCAAAATATGTTTTCGGATACCGAACAAAAAAATCCCCTAATTCGCGCGTCATCTGTGTATGGACAGTCGTGACCATGGGCGCACCCAATTCAGCACTCACCAGAAGCGGCAAAACCTCCGGATAAACATGATTATGAATAACATCAAATTGACCTTTGTATTTGCGCAGCTCTTCAATCATCACGGATAAATAAATAAGGTGGCGATAAAATTCATTCTCCACTTGAGGGAGATGGAACAGGGCTTTAGGAATAATCGGAATAATCTTCCCGCGAGTGACGGAATCTCCGGTGCCAAACACCGTCACGTCATGGCTGCGCTCTACCAATCCTTCAACGAGGTTATAAACGATGCGTGGCCGACCGCCTTTGGTATCTTTTGAAAGTTCCCGTTTCAGGGGGGCAAGAATGGCAATCTTCATTTATTCAATCGTACTCCATTGTTGTTGCGTTTGGCAAACTTTTCATAAATATGTTCAAATTTCCTCCCAATCGTTTCCCACGAAAACTTTTCCTCTGCTATCCGCCTTGCATTCTGACCCATTTTGAGACGGAGTGATTCGTTATCGAGTAGTTTGTTTACTTTTTCTACAATCTCCTCGCTGTTTCGGGGGCGGATAAAAAGTCCGTTGACGCCTTCTTTCACCGCCAGGGGAATCCCACCTTTTCTCGTAACCACAACAGGCGTATTACACGCCATCGCCTCTAAGATAACCAGTCCCAACGGCTCATCCCAAACGCTTGGCGCCACAAACACATCCGCCCGTGAGTAATACGGCACGAGTTTTTTGACCCCGGCACCAAGATGCCCTACCCAGTGGACGTTGGTCAGACCTAAGCTTTGGGCCTTTTGCTTGAGTTTGGATAGTTCCGGACCATCCCCAAGTATCACGACCTCGCCGTGTATCCGTTTGGCCGCACCGATCAGGTACTCCACCCCTTTGTATTTGGTAATCTTGCCGGCAAACACAACGACCGGCTTGCCGTGAAGACCTAATTCGCGATCCACTTGGTTGGCCCCCGACTCGCTATACACAAATTTTGCTATATCGACCCCACCCGGTATCACTCGGCATTTTTCGTGAAAGTACCCGTGGAACACCCGCAAAAACCAGTCGCGCGTATAGCCGCTATTGGGGATGATCCGCGAGGTACGAAACATCGAGTAGTACGTCGCCCTTCCGTAGCGTCGGTCTTTTTCAATCGTGGGCAATTCCGATCCATGAATGGTCGTAATGAAGTTGATGCCGTACAGGTCTTTGATAAATGCCGCTGCCCAAGTAAGAGGGAATGCGTGATGCACATGGATAATATCGGGTTTGAAGTCTTCGACCGCGGCAATTGTTCCGTCTAAAAATGCCTTATATACTTGGGAAACTTCCACGTTGGTCAGTTGCGTATAAAACTTACAATCCGGCCATTCGGGGTGACCGGTAAAGGCCACAGGAAACGGGAGTTTGACGGTGTAGAGCTTCGCTCGGTCAATGGGGCGCTCGTCGGGCGCAAGGATCGCCACTTTATGGCGCCTGCCGATCTCACTGGCCAAATGCCTGGCATACGTCCCACTCCCACTGCCCCAAAACGGAAATGTTTGTAAATAAAGAATCCGCATTGATTATGATTATACACGCCCCTTATCCCCCGCAACAAGCACAAAATCCAAACAGCCATTACAAGATTTATTACAAGGTTATTACAAGGTTGGACCTTTAAAGGTCAGCCTCAAATTGACATATTGCAAGGTCCAACCTTTAAAGGTATAATAAAAATATGCCTTCAAGGAACATCAGGAAAACGTACATAAAAGGTGGCATCTATCACGTGTACAATCGCGGTGTAGAAAAACGGAATATCTTCCTGGACGACCAGGACTACCATGTATTTTTGGGTTATCTCCGGGACGCACTGGCTCCTCCCTCGCTTAGGAAAAAGGGTAAAAAAACGTTCAAAATAAAATCTACCGTCTTTCGGGGAATTGCGCGTCCGGTCAAAAACTTTTCCGGCCGCATTGAACTTCTCGCCTACTGCCTGATGCCCAACCATTTTCACCTGCTTATTCGTCAAAAAGATGAACGGACCATGAAAGAATTTATGCAATCCATTGCCACCCGGTATTCCATGTACTTTAACAAAAAACGAAAACGCGTCGGATCGCTCTTTCAGGGAATTTACAAAGCAGTACTCGTAACCGAAGAACCTTATCTCTTGCATCTAAGCCGATACATTCATACAAATCCGGAAGAATATACCGCAAACCTCGTTGAAGCCTATTCATCGTATGGCGAATACATTGGCCGACGCACAACCGATTGGATAAAACCGGATGTTATCCTCGCATTTTTCAAAAAAACAACCGTTCCCCTGCTTCACTCCGTTACATCGTATAAAAACTTTATTGAAGAATACAAAACCGACAGCGCTTCTCTCTTGGGCCGCATGACCCTGGAAGAATAGCGATGCAAGGTCCAACCTTTAAAGGTTAGCTTCAAGTGCATCATTTTCAAGGTTGGACCTTGCAGTTCTAGATGTTGCGACCAACCAGAGGAATTTGAGAAGGGCCAGTTGCCGCTTCCACCGCCAGGGCTCACAGACCAGCCGCCAGAACCACTCAAGGCCGACAGTCCTGACGAAGGAAGGAGCACGAGGCGTGCGTCCGGCAATTATGTCAAACGAGCCACCCACAGATATGAAGACAATTCTTTTGTCATCCCGGGCTTGACCCGGGATCCATCCCTTTTTCTCTGGATTCCGGCTCGGAGGCCGGAATGACATATCGTGCGCCAGGCGCGCGATGAAGTACTCCTGCTTTGGCGCCCCGAGACCGACGAAAACTATGCGCGTGCCGGTCGAACGGATTTTTTCAGTGATGGTTTTTAGGCGGCCTACGTTACCTACATTACTTATGTTACCTATTTCCAGCTCCCCCGGCTCCATAGCCCACCCATTCGTCGCTCCGCTCCTCAGGGCAAGCCCAGGAAATCGTGTCCGTAAGCACTCGAGCGCCTCGACTGCTACCCCTGCCCTTCCACCAATAAGAGCGACTGGATAGCCCCGTTTGGCAGCCATCGCAACCAGGTCTTCCATAAGCTCCACGCCCGGGATTCTCTGGAGCCGCATTACCAGAGCGAGTCCGATGCCATCCGGGATTGATACATCGGCCCGATTGAGTATTTCGGCAAACCGTTTATCTTTTTGTGCACGGACGATCTGTTCGGGATTTGGCGTAACAATGACGAGTGATTTCTTCTGTTTTACTGACGGCTTTTCTAAGCCCTTTTCCAAATACTCTAGGATTGTATCCTTTGGTGAAATAGTTACAGATATTCCCAGCATTTTTACCGCATTTAGGCTCATAGTTTTTTAAAAGGGTTTATAGTTCATAGTGCATAGTCCAGAGTTCGAAGAAAATGAACACAAAAAATCATAGCTAAAATTCACCTTTTTCTTTTGTAGCATCGTAATAATGATATAACTATAAGCTAGTACTTCTTCTCTATATTTCTTCCCATAAATTTTCTTTTTCCGTCTCTATATTTCTTTTATAGGTCTTATCTGCGATTCACGCTCCTCTTGTACAACTCAATATTTTCCAGTGCCACCCCGGTCCCGCGCACCACGCACAACAGCGGATCCTCTGCCACATGACACACAACTCCGGTCATTTTGGTCATCAGAGCGTCCATATGCGTTAAAAGGCTCGTCCCGCCCGCCATAACAATGCCTTTATCGATGATATCTGCCGCAAGCTCCGGCGGCGTATCCTCAAGTACTGCCTTCACAGCACCAATAATTTGATGAAGAATCGGTGTGATCGCTTCCGTAATCTCCGCCCGGGTCAAAATGATCATCCGGGGCATACCAGCGACCGCATCCCTGCCGCGGACTTCGATGGTGGCGGGAACCGCCGACGTAGTCGGCAGAGCATCTCCAATCGTCGTTTTGATCGTCTCTGCCATCCGTTCGCCGATAATCAGGTTGTACTTTTTTTTGATATATTGAGTAATTGCTTCATCGATTTTATTCCCCGCTACCCGTGCGGATTTATGGACGACCACACCGCCCAGGGAAATAACCGCAGCTTCCGTCGACCCCCCACCGATATCCACAATCATGTTGCCGCTGGCCTGGGCAATAGGAATTTTGGCCCCTATGGCAGCGGCCAATGGCTCTTCGATGAGATATGCTACTTTGGCGCCAGCGGCCAATGTCGCATCCAGGACGGCCCGACGCTCTACCTGCGTCACGCCGGTCGGCACGCAAATCATGACTTCGGGTTTAAAGAAGCGGTTCCTGCCCACCACGCGGTCGATAAAATAGGACAGCAAGGCCTCGGTGATGCGATAATCCGCTATCACCCCATCCCGCATGGGACGCGTGGCAACAATGGTCCCCGGCGTCCGGCCGAGCATTTCCTTGGCTTCATTGCCAACCGCCCCGCTCCCGTTATCATCAACCGTCACGGCCACCACCGTGGGCTCATTGAGCACCACGCCCTCTCCAGCGAGCCAAACCAGTGAGTTAGCGGTCCCCAGATCAATGCCGATTCGCTTTGAAAACATAATCCACTCGCATTCTATCACACTTCCCTGTATAATAAGATCGCGTATGACCTGGCAAAACCTCAAACCGCTGCTGATACCTTTTGGTACAGTATTACTCATTCTTACCGTATCTTTTGCGATCATTTCCTACGGCCGCGGGTATCGCCTGGATATCACGAAAAAATCCGTCCGGCCGACCGGACTTATGGTTGCGGCATCCGAACCGACGGGTGCGCAAGTATTCATAGACGGCAAAATCGCCGGCGCTACCAACAGCACCCTCAATCTATCACCAGGATGGTATCAGGTCAGAATCCTGAAAGAAGGGTATCAGCCATGGGAAAAACGCCTGCGCGTACAGGGCGAAGTCGTGAGTAAAGCAGATGCGTTTCTCCTGCCTGCCAATCCGTCGCTGTCTGCCATCACCATGAACGGCGCCGCCCAACCGCTCCTTTCTCCGGACGGAGGCAAACTCGCCTACCTCGTCCCCAATGGCACCGATGAACTCGAAGACAAGGCCGGTGTCTGGACGCTGGATCTCGTTGATAAACCATTGGGCTTGAACCGTGACGCCAAACAGATCGTCAAAGCCAATGCCTTGGGCATCCCGATCGCCAAAGCCATGCTTCAGTGGTCGCCCGACTCCAAGCAGATTCTCGTGACGGCCACCTCCGGCAGACCGGCCTATCTTTTGGACAGTGATAAACTCAACGAAGGCCCGCAATTAGCCCCGGATCCACAAGCAATTACAAAAAAGTGGAAGATTGCCGAATCTACAAAAGAAAAAGAAAAACTCTCAACACTCAATCCGGATCTGGTGGGTTCGATCACCCGCGCCGGCCGCGTCATAAACTTTAGCCCGGATGAAACAAAAATTTTATACGAAGCTACCGTAAGCGCAGCCATCCCCACTATAATCAAACCACCGCTTATCGGTACAAACCCCACAGAAGAAGATCGAAATCTCAAACCCGGAAGCACCTACATATACGATATCAAAGAAGATAGAAACTATAGTATAAAAGATATTAATGCATCATCTTCTCATTGGCTTCCAACGTCGCGGCACTTGCTCCTGGTTGCCAAAGAAAAAATCGAGGTGTTGGAATTCGACGGCACGAACCGCCGGATCGTGTACGCCGGACCGTTTTGGGATAGCTTTGCCGTCCCCTGGACCAGCCCGACCAAAATTGTGATATTGACGAGCCTCAACCCTGCCGCCGGCTCCATCGCCAACCTGTACACCGTAAATTTACGGTGATTTACTCACACAAATCCCGCCAAGTAAAACCTTCTTCCTGTATCAAAGAGAGAAATGCCGGAACGCAAACGGTATTCACAGGACCGGGTTGATCCGTTTCCCCCAGCACCCGATCAATCTCGTCCCAGCCAACTTTCTCATCAAGCGCACGTGCTATCGCTTCATCGTAAGCTCTTGGCGTCATCGCCCAAAACCTTTCTGAATGACGACCTTCTCCCTTACAACGATCAGAATCAGGTTCATAAAAATCACGAAATGATTTATCCGGGTCAAATCCGGGAAGCATTGAAGCCTTCAATTTATGACCCTCTTTCCGGAGACGAACTGCATGTTGAAAAAAATTATTCATGAAATACCCGCCTCGATCTTTTTCCAGTTCCGTTTCATACCAACTCATCCGTTCATCTTCAATGCTCATAGTGCTTTGGAGTATATCACATCTTTGTTTTGTGCCCCTAGAAGAAATCCTTCACCCCTCGGGTGAAACACGTTCACACCTCTTCTTTCTTTGTATCCCCGGTAGGAATCGAACCTGCATCGGAGGTTTAGGAAACCTCTGCTCTATCCGTTGAGCTACGGGGACGCTTCCATATATTTTACCCCAGTCTATGCTACAATACCAACACCATCGGGATGTAGCTCAGTTGGTAGAGCGCACGGTTCGGGACCGTGAGGTCGTGAGTTCAAATCTCGCCATCCCGACAATTTTTCCATCAAGCCCATAGCTTTTTCTCACTTTTTGCGGTATAATACCCTGTATGAGGCTCTCGTTTACCTCCAAAAACGCCCCGCCGCCGCCGCCGCCCTTGCCAGACGTTATTCTTGCCTCCCAATCCGCCGGCCGGAAAATGCTTTTGGAAAAGCTCGGTATCCGCTTCCGCGTAGCTGTGGCCCGCATTGATGAAGACGCCGTCACCGACAGCGACCCCTATCTCCTGGTACGGCGCCGCGCCGAAGCCAAAACCAAAGAAGTCGTCACCCACCCGCGTGTCTACTCCCTGGCCGAAGACCGGCCGAGTCTCATCATCGGCGCGGATTCCATGGCAATCATGGGCAAAAAAGCCTATGGCAAAGCCCCGGAGCGCGAAGACGCCAGAAATATGTTGAAAGCCCTTATGGGCAAAACCCACCTGTTTACCACTGCCGTGCACATGGTACTTTGGGAAAACGGAAAAGTGAAAAAATCCTGGGAAAAAGTGGTAAAAACGAAAGTGACGCTTCGTAAAATGACCCCGGTCGAAGTCGAAACCTATGTCATGCGTTTTGACATAAGCCGGTTTGCCGGCGCGTATGCGATAAACGAGGCACCGTGGGATTTGGTGACCAAAGTAGACGGCTCCTACACTAACGTGATCGGCTTGCCGTTTGAAGTGTTGCTCCCCGCCCTGCGAACGATCAAGATTCTCGTTTAACTTCTCAAAAATTCTTCTTTCGTAAACAGCAGCCCAATCTCCTTCTCCGCTGCCTCGGCACTGTCACTTCGGTGGACGACGTTATGGGGTTTGTCGACCCCGAAGTCTTTGCGGATAGTCCCCGGAGCTGCCTCCGCCGGATCCGTGGGACCGCAAATTTCAAAGACTTTCTGAATTGCACCCTCCCCTTCCAGAACCATCGCCACGACGGGTGTCGCCATCATTTGCTCGCAGAGACTCGGGAAAAAGGGTTTGTCCTTGTGATGGGCGTACCAGATTTCTAAAATCTCCCGCGTCAACCGGACCATCTTCAACGCAACCAACGTCAAGCCCGCCCGCTCGAATCGGTCAATCACCTGCCCCACGACTTTTTTCTCAAAGCCGTCGGGCTTAATGAGGACGACTGTTTCTTCTGTCATACTTCTATCCTACCAGAAATTTTTCAATTTTCAACCGCCACCTTTCATTTTCTGGCGACAAACATATCCGGACAATTGTGGTGATAAAAATCAATATCGAAACAATCTCTATCCTACAGAACTGAAATTATATCCGAAGCAGGGGGGGAAAGTCGAGATTCGTCAGCGCGTGAGGTAACGAGTAGCCTCGCAAGACCACCCCTTGCGAAGCTGCAGTCCCCGCGATATACTTTCCTCATGGCAGCCAAAAACTCCGTCAAAGAGTTTGTCCCCGATTCCTATTACCACCTCTACAACCGCGGTGTGGAGAAACGCACCATTTTCCTTGACGAACAAGATCGCACAGTCTTCCTCTCATACCTCAAAACCTACCTCCTCCCAAAAGATGAGGATGCTCTCCATGCTATTCTTGTAAATTCCGAAAAATCATCCAGGGAGAAGGATCAAACCCTCAAGCTTCTGCGGCTTAATAACTTTTCGGAAACCCTCACTCTCCTTGCCTACTGCCTCATGCCAAACCATTTCCACTTTTTGATAAAACAGAAGGAGGCCGATACTATCGACCGCTTCATGAACTCGCTGGGAACCCGCTACTCCACATACTTTAATCGCAAATATCGCCGCGTCGGAGGACTGTTTCAGGGAGTGTACAAGGCTGTCCGGGTGACAAGCGGCGAGCAACTCCTCCACCTCTCCCGCTACATCCACCGCAACCCCATAGTGTTAGCTTCGCAAGACCACCCCTTGCGAAGCTACACGTACTCATCGTACCATCAGTACCTCGGGCTTACCCACGCCGACTGGATCCATCCAGAGGATATTCTTGGCTACTTTCCGAAATCTCAAAAACGTGGGATTCAGGAGTTTGTTGAAGGCCCATCAAACGGAGACGGCGCCATCATGATCGCCAAGCTCGTCATCGATGACGACGACTCCTAGCTTCGCAAGACCACCCCTTGCGAAGCTGAGACAATTTCGTTAGAGATGCAGGAGCTTCTCCAATGTCTCATCTTTCGATTTGTTCCACACCAGTGCCATGTTGAGAGTATTGGTCACCACATATCGTTTGAGTAGCTTATCAATGTCCTCTTTTGTTACTCTTTCTAATCGTTTGATATAGTCTTCTATCGTTAAAATCGGCATGCCGTAGAGTTCCTGGCGGCCATAAAATTCGGTGAAAAACTCCGGGTCTTCACTTTTGAAGGCCAAGACTGTCTTGATCCGCTTTTTTGAAACGGCAACTTCTTCCTCCGAAACGCCTTTTTCTGCCGCTTTCCCAAGCTCTCCCAGAATCGCTTTCGTCGCTTCCTCCACTTTTTCCGTGGCTACGCCGGCATAAATTGACCAGTACCCCACATCTGCCCAACTATCAGAGCTAGAACGAATGGAATAACAAAGCCCCCGCTTTTCACGAATTTCCTTAAATAACCTCGAGGTGAAGCCGACCCCCATAATCATGTTGAGAATGCTCCAGGCAAACCGGTCCTCGCTCGCGCGGGCAAACGTCCGTA
>JBBTTP010000057.1:0-3980 GCA_038064215.1 Patescibacteria group bacterium
CTCAAATTTTCATTGGATATTGGTCGCGCGCTTAGTTCATTGGTAGAACGCTTTCCTGATAAGAAAGAGGTACATGGTCCGATTCCATGAGCGCGCACAAAGTAAATCGGGGTCAGACCTTGACTTTCGCGTAAAGACGCCTTAGGCTGATACCATATGCCTCGACCTCCACGCATCAGCTCAAAAAAATTTTTCTATCACGTGTTTGCCAGGGGTAATAATCGGGAGCAGGTTTTTTGGGAGACGGCTGATTATCAGCGATTTTTGAAAAATCTCGAGCTTTATCAAGAGAAGTTCGGATATCGCCTTTACGGATACTGTTTGCTTGCTAATCATTTTCATCTGCTGCTTCGGCCGGGCAAAATTTCGTTATCAAAAATCATGCAGGTCCTCATGACGGCATACTCTATGTATGCGAATAAAAAACACCATAGGGTTGGTCACGTATTTCAGGGGCGATTCAAAAGTATTATCGTTGAGAAGGATACGTATCTTTTGGAAGTGCTGCGGTATATACATTTAAATCCGATACGCGCAGGAATCGTCGATCGGGTGGAGGAATATCCTTGGTCGAGTTATCTCAAGTATCTTACTGCAGGAAGTGAGAAGCCGACTGTCGAGACGGCGGAAATGCTTAGCATGTTTTCGCCGGATGGGTTACGTCAAAAACGCCTGTTTGTAGAGTTCACAGAGGGAGGCTTGGGGCAGGATTTTGATCCGGAACAAACGCAGGTCAGAGGGGTGCTCGGTAGTGCAAAATTTTTCCAATCTTTGACCAGGGTATTGAAAGGGAGGAGACCATAGCCCTAATCGAGGTCTGACCCTGAAAATTTGAATTCCAGTGCCAGGGAGTTGATGCAGTAGCGGAGGCCGGTGGGTTTTGGCCCGTCGTTGAATATATGTCCCAGATGTGCTCCGCAATTACTGCATGACACTTCAGTTCGCTTCATTCCTAATGAATTATCTTCTTTCGTTCTGATTGCTTTTCCATTTGCCATATCCCAAAAGCTCGGCCATCCGGTGCCGCTATCAAATTTTGTATCGCTGGCAAAAAGCAATTGTCCGCAATTGGCGCAGTGGTAGGAGCCGGGTTCGTGATTGTTGTAATATGTTCCGCTAAACGGCGGCTCGGTGCCTTTCAAAAAGCAAATATTGTATTGCTCCGGTGTCAGTTTGTTTTTCATTATTATGCACCAAATGCCCGGCTGGCGAAGATGAGAATGGCAATGCCGATGGTATTGAGGAAATAGGAGAGGATGATAAACTGTGCATTTCCCATTTTGGCGAGTCCCATGAGACTTACTCCCAGCTCATCGGGTAGCGGGGAGGCAATGATGATGGCGCCGATGACCGGCAATATCCAGTTGAAATATTTGGTGTGGATAAGGTGCTTGAGTTTGTGTAATTGGCCGCGATTAAGGTTTTGTTTCAATTCCTGCCCCAAATTGTCATTGATGAAGTGCATGATGATGTAATCTCCGGCGACCGCTCCGGCCCCGGCGATGACCGCAAGAACGATGGGTGATATCTGAAGGCTCAGCGTCGCTAAAATAATGCTGGCAGTGCCGATGGTCAGAATCGAAACAAACAGTGCTCCGGCGATAAAGGCACCCAGGTAGCTCAATGATCCCAGATGAGTCAGAATTTGATGAAACATTGTATTTTGGGATAAAAACACGGCGACGACAATGCCCAAAACTATATGCAACAGATTTCTGTGTTTCCAGGACATGGGCTTTTTTGTTGCCATATTTTTATTGTATACTATATGACATGATTCTATCAGACAGAGATATCAAAAAGGCGCTTCGTTCCGGCAAAATAAAAATAACTCCCAAACCGGACCTAGCAGTGCAGCTGGGCAGCTGCATGATCGATCTTACGTTGGGCCATACGTTCCGGGTATTTAACCACAGTAAGACGCCGTATCTCGATCCAAAAAATCCTAAAACATTAGAAGCGGCGACCGCAGAAGTCGTGATTCTAGATAAGGATGCATTCATTCTGCATCCCGGCGAGTTTGTACTGGCAGTCACGCGTGAATATATCGAAATGCCGGATGACCTGACGGGGCGGCTCGAGGGCCGGTCATCGATCGGACGCTTAGGCGTCGTCATCCATTCAACCGCTGCCAATATCGAGTGCGGCTTCCGCGGCAACATCACGCTTGAGCTTGCGAACATGGGGAGAATTCCTGTGATGTTGTATCCTGGTATGCGCATCTGCTCCCTTTCGTTTGAAGAATTAACCAGTCCCGCCGACGTACCATATTACAAGAAAAAATCCGCCAAATACGTAGGGCAAAGAAAGCCGGAAGCGAGTAAGATTGCGGAGGAGAAATGATGGACTGGCCTATCCTTTACAAAAACGTTCTCGAGGTCAAAGACCCCGAAAGCCCCGTTGGGGTCGCGGTTATGTGGACAGAGCGGCACGTGGTTGCGGATATGCTCAAAAACACCAACTACTGCGCGATCGGCAACCTCTACTCGAGCGCGGGCATTTCCGCCATGATCAGAAATATCTACGCCAACCCACATATAAGGAAAATTGTCCTGTGGGGAGCGGATTTGTCCCGGAGCGGCCAGGCGCTTCTTGCTCTCAAAGAACATGGAGTTGATAGTAATTTTTTTATCATCGGAGACGAAAAAAAAGGCCAGATCGAAAAAGAAATTGGTCATGATGCAATAGATTTATTCCGTAAAAGCGTCGAAATCATTAACCTTCGCGGTAAACGGGTTTCGGACCTTGTAAGTAATGTACGTTCCTTAAGTAACGAAGTAGTAAAACCATTTTCATCTCCAAAAGTATTTCCGACATCCCGCCCCAAACCCTTTACATTTCCCAGCGAGCAGATCGGATTCCGTGTGCATGGTACGACGGCCGCCCAGACGTGGCTCAAAATTCTCAACAATATTTTGCGCTACGGCCGCAACAAAACCACGCGCTACACGCAGGAAAATGAACTCAAAGAACTCCTGAACGTCATGGCCGTGGTGTATGGTGAGGATCCGGAAAAGCCGTATCTGCCGCATTTTTTCCCGTTTTCCGAAAAGGATCTCACCACGTATTATCCGCAGGTACTTTCTGCCAAACAAATTCCCGGCATTGCGTATACGTACGGCCAGCGGCTTCGCAATCACGACGGCGTGGACCAGATCCAAAACATTATCGACCTTATCAAAACCCGGCCGTTTTCGAAAAAAATGGTAGCATTTACGGCCAACGTAAAAGAAGATTGGTCCGTAGTAAATAAAGGCGACACGCCGTGTCTCACGCAAATTCTTTGTTCAGTACAGGATGGTAAATTATTTATGACGACGCATTTCCGCAGTCAGGACATGGTACACGGATGGCCGCGCAATGTATTTTCCCTCCGTAAGCTTCAAAAGCTTATTGCCGATGCATCGGGGTATCCCATGGGGGCATTTGTGATGATTACGCACAGCGCTCACATTTACAGCGATGATTACGAATTGGTAGAAAAAATTCTTGCGGAAAATCTCACCCGCGAACTTGGATACACCAGCCGGCAAATGTTTGAAGAGGATGCCAGGGGCAATATTACTATAGACATAGAGCCAGCTTCCGATACCGGGAATCAAGCGATCAAACTAGATCAAAAACGCAAGCGGGGAAGACTGAGGAAAGATTTCCGGAATCTTGAGTATGAAATTGTTCTTAAGATATACGCGCCGAACGGCGGGCTGCTTCTCAAGGAATGGCGGGGGAAGACTGCCATGGATATATATATCGATATGGTGAATATCGGCGACTATCTGGTGTTGCCGAGTCACTTGATCTATATTGGCAGCGAACTACAGCGGGCTGAATACGCGATCAAAACCGGACAAGTAGATAAATTTTCCCAGGACCCGGCGGCCAATAAAATATTATAAGCTGTTGCCCAGCTTCGGATACCGGGAATCAAGCGATCAAACTATGTCATTTATGAAACCTCGTATTTCATTTATTGGTGATCT
>JBBTTP010000057.1:4080-13107 GCA_038064215.1 Patescibacteria group bacterium
CAAGCGATCAAACTATGTCATTTATGAAACCTCGTATTTCATTTATTGGTGATCTGACCGCGGATTTGTATGTGAATTCCAACACGGTGAAACTTGGTGGTGCGGCGCTCAATAGTGCGATTTGGGCAAAGCGAAAGGGCGCTGAGCCTTTTATTGTTTCCGTCGTCGGGAGGGATAAAGCAGGCGCAGCATTTTTCAAAAAATTAGAAAGTGAATCGTTGCCGCTGGATGGGATTCAACAAAAAAAAGGTATAACGTCGAGCATAGAAATATTTGTATCCGATGATGGGGAGCGACGATATGGGACATGGAAACCCGGAGCGTTGGCGACGTATCATCTTCGACAGAAGGACCGTCAGATATTGCGAAAATGTGATGCAGTGGTGATCACTGTGTATCCTCCATATCTTCATATTCTTGATGAGTGTATGCAGTTAAAACGATCTATGCGAGCGAAACGCCAGCTTCTCTTTGTTATCAATTATGGAGATCTCAATGAATTTGGTCATGGTCTTGATGTGCCAAAAGAGTATCAGGACCTTGCGGATATATTGGTTTTCGGGCTGGATAAAGATTGTGATGAAGCATTAATAAATGAAGTGCAACAATTCGTTAGGGCAGAAAATAAATTTGCCCTCGTTACTCTGGGGAAATACGGATCCGTAGCGTGGGATGGGGGGACTTCATACATACAATCAGCGCACGATGTAACGGTACAAGACACGACGGGTGCGGGCGATTCGTTTTTGGCAGGATTTCTTATTACATTTTTGAAGACGCACAACATCCAGAAATCTCTGCAGCAGGGAACGATTCTGGCGTCCCGCGCAATTACAAAAATTGGGGCTTACTAAGTAACTAAGTAACTGGCCTTGCTTGCGTTGCTATTTTACCGTCACGCTTTTTGCTAAATTTCTCGGTTTGTCCGGATCAAATCCCCGGGCAATCGTCAGGTAATAGGCCAGGAGTTGCCCGGCTATTACCATCGGGATGATAGTCGCTTCTTTGGCATCCGCAATCGGCACAAAATAATCAAATACTTCATGCGGTTTATGCGATATGCCGATGATATATCCGCCCCGGGCTTTCATTTCCATGGCACCGGCTAGATTGGCTCCGTACGTTTCATCCTCCGGCAGAAGCGCAATGCAGGGCGTGCCTTTTTCCACGAGCGCCAGCGGCCCGTGCTTCAGCTCTCCTGCGGCCAATCCTTCGGCGTGAATGTAGGAAATTTCCTTAATTTTTAAGGCAATCTCCAGTGCCGCAGGATAGGAAAGACCACGGCCTATCACATACACATGCCGCGCCTTTTGTATTTTTTTGGCAAGTTTTTGAATGCGCGAAACAGTCGGTTCCGCCAGCACTGCCTTTGCAGATTTTACTGCCATCGTGACCACTTTTTGTCCCTCCCGGATGCGGCCGTCCAGTGCATACGCCAAAAGCGTGAGGTGCGCGAGTTTGCCGATAAACGCTTTCGTGGACGCTACACCCTTTTCCGGTCCGGCGCCAATGACGAGCGTATAGTCCGCCAGCCGCCACAGTGACGAACCCAGGACGTTTACGAGCGCTGCGATTTTCGCTTTTTTCTCTTTGGCTTTTTTTACGGAATCCAAAAGATCCATGGTTTCGCCGGATTGGGAAAGGGCGAGAATGAGACTTTTATCCGTCAAAAAATCCAGCTGGTAGCCGAATTCACTGCCGATGGCCCAGTTCACATGCCGCCGGGCGATTTTGGAAAATAGATACGAACCGGCCAGACATGCGTATGCCGCAGTCCCGCAGCCGACCATGTACGTGCCGTACGATTGCTTGATGATGCCCGCGAGTTTTACCGCGTGTTCGGCATTGTCCGCTGCAATGTCCGCCATGACTCCCGGCTGTTCATGAATTTCTTTGAGCATGAAAAACGGGTAGGCTCCCTTTTCTACTTCGCTGACGGACCAGGTGAGCGTTTGTTTCTGCGGTTTTATGCGTGCACCGGTCCGGGCGTTAAACATCATCACGCCCTTAGCGGATACGAGTGCCATTTCATCGTCTTCCAGGAAATGCACCTGGCGCGTGTAGGGGAGCATGGCCGCCGCATCGCTAGCGAGAAAGTTTTCCCCGTCGCCAAAGCCCACCACGAGCGGCGAGCCGCTTCGGACTGCCACGAACTGATGATTATTTTTATTCATGGCGATAAAGGCGTTCAGTCCCTCCATGTCGTTGAACGCTTTCTGCACGGCTTTGCTAAAGAGCATGGATTTGGCGTATTCTTCGATCAGATGTACGGCAACTTCCGTATCGGTTTGGGATATAAAGCGGTGGCCCTTTTTCAAAAGTTTTTGTTTGAGCGCCTCGTAATTTTCCAAAATCCCGTTGTGGATGATGGCAATACTGCCGGTGCAATCCAGATGCGGGTGGGCGTTCACTTCACTCACACCGCCGTGCGTGGCCCAGCGCGTGTGGCCAAAGGCAAAAGAGCTCGATGGCATGTCTTTGACGTTTGCCTCACCGATCTTGCCGGTTTTTTTCTTGACGACGATTTTATTGCTTGCCCCCGTCGGCATCACTGCTACCCCCCACGAGTCATAGCCGCGGTATTCCAATTGTTTCAGTCCTTCCAGTACGATGGTCGCGCCGTCTGTACGGGGACCGACATAACCAAAAATGCCACACATAGCTTTTGTATGCTATGTCCCAAGGAGAGCATTGTCAAGTTTTGGCAACTGTGATACAACAGCCAATAACGATGAAAAAAAATATGTATCTTTCCATCATGGGCACGATGGGAAGCGGGAAGACCACGGTGGCTCAATTGTTGGCCCGGGAGTTGAAATTTCAGGTGTTGGAAGAAAATTTTGGTGAGAATGTATTTCTTCCGCGTTTTTACCAGGACATGAATCGGTGGGCATTTCAGTCGCAGACGTTTTATCTGATGGAGAAGATTGCGCAACTCCTTGCCACGCCGAAACTTCTTGAAAAATATTCCGTCATCCAGGATACGCCGATCCAACAGGACGCGTTTTCCTACGCCAAAGCCCAGCACGTACTCGGACATATGGATGATGCAGAGTGGAAGCTCTATCAAAAAATTTATAAATCCTTTGAACCGTATTTCCCCAAGCCCGACCTGATTGTATTTTTGGAAACGTCCGTCACCGAACTCGTCCGCCGCATCGGTGCGCGCGGAAGGGGATATGAGCAAAAAATTCCCACAAGCTATCTTGAGCTTTTGGACATGCTCAACCACCAGTGGCTCACGGAAAATAAAACCATTCCGGTACTCGCCATAGAAACCGATGGGTTCAATATCGTGCGGAGTAAAGCAGCACAGCAAGAGTTGGTCGTCAAAATAAAAGCCCGGTTACGGCTGTAAATTTTTCATTACAGAAAACTTGACAGAATTCTTATATGGTGATATACTGAATTATGTTACAAATACAGCCGAAAAACATTATCCCCATTACCGATGCCCGTGCCAAACTTGATGATCTGGTCACCCAGGCGATCGGCAATAACTTCTTTGTCATCTCCCGCAAAGGAAAAGCGGAGGCGGCGATCGTGGACGTGGATTACCTCATGGAACTGGAACGCAAACTTGATTTTGCCGAGATGCGGCGCATCAACGAGGAGTTTCACGAGGGATTTCGTGAGTATCTTTTCAAGCTCGGCAAAAATCCGGATACGATGACGGAAAAGCAGGCAGAAACAATACTCGCGAAACTCACACAATGAATCTTCGTGTCGTGTTGGACACCAATGTATGGATTTCCGGATTGTTTTGGTACGGCGCGCCGAAAGAGGTTACCGATCGCTTTGCGGCAGATAAGATAACTCCATGTTTTTCGATTGAGACGTTTGCCGAGTGGGAAGAAAAGGTGTTGCTTCTTGCCGAAAAATCCCATCGGATGCCTGCTTATGTCACATACCGACGATTGATTGCACGCCGCGCAGTGCTTGTGAATCCGGATGAGCACGTGACGGTATGCCGGGATCCCAAGGACAACCAATTTTTGGATGTGGCAGCAGCAAGCGGCGCGCCGTTTCTGGTGACCGGAGACAAGGATTTGCTTTCGTTAAAGAAATTCCGTATCACGAATATTCTTACCCCGCGGCAGTTTATGCAACAAGTGTGATGCTTTACTTTCTCTATAGCGTTCACTAAGATAGTTCGTATGACGGGACGCGGAAAACTTATCGTTTTCGAGGGTACGGATGGGTCGGGAAAGCGGACGCAGTTAGAGCTTCTGGCATCTCACTTTCAACAAAAAAATATTTCCTATAAAACACTCGATTTCCCCCGGTACGCCGATTCTTTTTTTGGCGCTTTAGCAGGGGATATGTTACACGGACGATTGGGGCGGGTTGAACACATCCCTGCCAAACTTGCAGCACTGCCGTATGCATGTGACCGGTGGCAGACAAAAGACGATATTAAAACGTGGCTTGATTTGAGAAACATCGTGATCAGCAACCGCTACACCGCATCCAGTGCCGTGTATCAGGCAGCTAAATTGCCGGCCGGCGAGCAGGCAGAATTTATTGACTGGGTTTATAAGTTGGAACAGGAGATTATTGGTCTTCCAAAAGAAAATGCGGTCTTGTATTTCCATGTGCCGGTTGCCGTGGCGCAATCGCTTATGGAAAAACGAGCACAAGTCAAAGATCAGTACGAGCAAAATCAAGCAATGTTGGAAACCGTAGAAAAATTATATTTGGATTTATCAAAACGGTTTTCCCATTGGCAGACTATTGACTGCGTGAAAGGGGACGTGTTATTGTCTCCACAAGAGATCCATGAAAAAGTCCTCTCGGTCATCCATAAAACGATCAAAGGGTAGGCTCACCGTCATCGCCGGTCCCATGTTTTCCGGTAAGACGGGAAAACTCGTTGCGATGGTGGATGTCTTTACCCGCATGGGGCACCGCGTCCTCATCGTGAAACCCAAACTCGATGACCGCTACGGCGGTGGCGGCGCCATCCATTCCCATGACAATAGAAGTTCCAAAGCCATCATCGTAGACGGCGAGTCGGCGGAGCAGATTGTTGCGAAGGTTTTAGACAGCGGGGTCGACAAAGTTATCCTTGATGAGGTGCAGTTTTTTGACCGGGAAAAAATTAAAAAAGTTGTGCAGGTTTTGAAGAAAAAAGGGTATCACGTGATTGCTGCCGGACTTTTGTACGATTATAAGCGCCAGCCGTTTGGGGCAACCCCTGACCTACTTGGTCTTGCCGATGAGCGGCTGGAGCTTTTTGCTGTGTGTCAGAAATGCGGAAGCCTCGCGATGCACACCGAGCGCGTGGGCGGCGGCAGCGGGCGACAAATTGAAGTAGGAGCGGGAGACAAATACATCGCCGTGTGCGAAAAGTGTCATAAGGTGTATAAATAAAGAAAGGAGGTGGATATGGCAGATCCGGAAGTGCAAGAAGTTGTTGTTAATGATGGAACCAAAACGATTGAGGGAGCCAGCGGAGATAGATATACTTCAGTTAAAATTTTAGGAGGAAATGAAGAGTCTGATTATGTAATTCCGAATGTTGACAAGGATGGGATAGTTTTTAATGGACAAGGAGAATAGTTTTTATGACAAAGATTTCTGCCAAAGCTCCTGTGATCGGGGGCAAACAATATCATATTGATTGCGGCCCGGGAGACGTGGCGCCGTTTGTCCTCGTCCCCGGCGATCCGGAACGAGTAGAAAAAATTGCTTCTCTTTGGGAATCTTCCCACGAAGTCGCGAGCCACCGCGAGTATCACACGATGACGGGTGTCTATCAGGGAATCCCGATTTCCTGCACGAGTAGCGGCATTGGTGGACCATCGCTTGCTATTGCCGTTGATGAATTATGCCGCATCGGCGTGGATACGTTTATCCGCGTGGGATCAACGGGTGGACTGCACAAAGACATGCAGTTGGGAGATTTAGTTATCTCGACCGGCGCCGTGCGGCTGGACGGAGCAAGTAAAGATTTGGTGATTCCCGAGTATCCGGCGGTTGCAAACTACGAAGTGGTCATGGCGCTTATTCAGGCAGCCGAAGAGCTTAATGTGCGGTATCACGTGGGAATTACTGCATCCACGGATACGTTTTATACCGGACAGGGACGGCCGGCCTATGAAGGTTACCTGCCGAGTTTTAAAGAAAGTCTTTATCGGGATTTACAAAACGCCCGCGTCCAAAATTTTGAAATGGAAGCAGCGACCCTTTTTGCCATGGCAAGTATTTTTGGTAAGCGTGCTGGCGCCGTTTGTTGCATCATTGCCAATCGGATTACCGATGAATTTGAGATCAACGACGAGATGCAAAAACGCGCCGGCCACGTGGCATCGCTGGCAGTCGCCATACTTGCCGGGTGGGATAAAGAAAAGAAAAAGAAGGGGAAGAGATTTTTTTATCCGGCACTCCTTTCATGAAGACAACCATCTATCTCGTCCGCCATGGCGCGGTGCATAATCCGGGCCAGGTGATTTACGGCAGGATGCCGGGATTCCCGTTATCCGATGAAGGAAGGCAGCAAGCGCACCGGCTGGGGACGCATTTATCCACGAAAAACATTGCGGCCATTTATGCAAGTCCTTTGGCGCGGACGCGGGAGACTGCCGGTATAATTTCTTCATTTCATAACAATATTGCTATCTCTTTTGATGAGCGGCTGTTGGAAGTGCATTCGCCGGGATTGGAAGGCAAGCCGTTTGCGGATTTTGCCCGGGAAGAATGGAATTTTTACAAACCTGGTTACATTAATACGTACGGCGGGGAGCGCTTGGGCGATATTTGGCGTCGGATGCAGGCATTTTTGGCGGAGACAGCACGCAAGCACAAAGGTCAGGAAATTGTCGCGGTCTCCCACGGCGATCCCATTATGATCGTTCAAACAAAACACCGGGGGAAGCGGCTGGCTTTCCGCGAAATCCGGGGCGCACACTATGTAGGGACTGCTGAGGGAATTCAGCTGATTTTTGATGAGTTTGGAGAGGTAGAAGTGACAAAGGTTTAGCTTCGGATACCGGGAATCAATATATCAGACTATATCATTTGACAGAGAGAACAAAAGTGCGTATAATTAACTATGGATCAGGACACTGCCAATTTCCTCCATAACCTTGTTGACCTTCATTTGCACCTCGGAGCTTCATCAACGCCGCATTTCCTTTGGGAACTTGCCCATGACCAAGGTATTAGACTTTCCGAAAAAGATTATTTTTCCTTCATCGATTCCATTACCATCCGTGAAAAGACCACGTACGAAAAATACCTGAAATTTTTCGATCTCACCGAGCGTATCCAATCATCAACATTCGCCATCGAGAAGGCGAGTCACGAAGCAGTGTCGCGTGCGTATCGCAAAGGAAACGTCACGACCATAGAAATCCGTTTTAATCCGATGCTTAGGAACAAAGGCGGCGAGCAGGATCTGGATAAAATTATATTTTCCGCTCTTGTGGGAATCAAAAAAGCGTGTCTGGAATACCCCGTCACGGCGGGGCTTCTTCTTATGATGGACCGGAGATTTCCGAAAGAAAAAAATGTGATTATCGCTAAAAAAGCTGCCCGGTTTGCCGGTGAAGGCGTGGTGGGATTGGACATTGCTGGACCCTTAACGAAAAGCTTTCGGGTAGCAGATTTGGTCGAGCCGGTCGCGATTGCCCGGAAAGCGGACTTGGGCATTACCATCCATACCGGTGAAGTGACCGGAGCAGATGAAGTGTGGGAGGTAGTGAAGTTACTAACGCCTGAACGCATCGGCCACGGCATCCGGTCGGTGGATGATCCGAAATTGCTTGACTATCTGGCACAGAAAAAGATTATCCTTGAGATTTGTCCGACGTCCAATGTGCAGACGAGTGCGGTGAAAAACTGGGAGGAGATGAAAGTAATTATTGATCGTTTGAAAAAACACGGCGTAGCGTTTACGATAAATTCTGACGGGCCGGAGTTGTTGGGGACGACGGTGAAAGAGGAATTCGAGAAACTGGTGGCCAAAGAAATTCTCACGCAAAAAGACGTCGAAGAGTGTACCAAGGTTGCAAAAAGTGCGACGTTTTTAAAATGACACTATTATTAGTATGATGCAAGACGGGCTCACGTTTGATGATATTTTGATCCTTCCCGGGTATACGAATTTTAAACGGCAGGAAGTAAATCTCACCACGAAACTGCATGATCGGATTATTTTAAAACTTCCGGTGATCTCTTCTCCCATGGATACGGTGACGGAGGACGTGATGGCTCTCCATTTGGCACGCGTTGGCGGACTGGGGATTATTCACCGAAATCTTTCCATACAAGCGCAGGCAGGGATGGTTGAATCCATAAAAAAAGAACAGTTGCTGGTGGGTGCGGCAGTGGGGATTGGCTCGGATTTTGAAGAACGGGCTCGTTCACTTATGCAGGTAAATACCGATGTGCTGGTGATTGACTCAGGGCATGGGAATACAAAATTTATGGTTGATGCTATTCACTTTATAAAAAAAACGTATCCGAAAGCAGTGGTGATGGCGGGCAATATCGCAACGGGTGACGGAGCCAAACGGCTGATAGCGGCTGGAGCAGACATTTTGCGCGTGGGCATGGGGCCGGGGAGTATTTGTACGACCCGCATTATTACCGGTATGGGGGTGCCGCAGATTACGGCTATTGAAGAAGCAAGAAAAGCAGTAAAAGCAATGAAAGCAACGCACGTCACGATCGTTGCCGACGGGGGCATACGGCAGATTGGCGATATGGCAAAAGCGTTGGCCGTGGGCGCTCACGCGGTGATGCTGGGGTCGCTTTTAGCTGGTTTTGACGAGTCGCCGGGGGAGATCGTTGCGATGGACAAAAAGCAATATAAGCAGTATCGCGGCATGGGGTCAGTGGCTGCGATGAAACAGGGGAGCGCCGAACGCTACGGGCAAACCCGGGATACAAGCGAGCGGAAACTTATCCCCGAAGGAGTAGAGGGATTGGTCGGATACAAAGGGCCTGTTGCACAGTATCTTGACCAAATCACCGGCAGCCTCAAGTCTTCTTTCTATTATATAGGGGCGCGAACGATGGCGG
>JBBTTP010000058.1:0-27086 GCA_038064215.1 Patescibacteria group bacterium
GCCGCTCGAAAAGCAACCGGATGCGCGTATATCCAATGGCTCAAGCCCGGCGAACGGGTGACGGGCACCGGTGAAGAATTCCTCCCGCCGGAACCGATTGAGTCACCAGTCTCTGCTTAGAATCTAAGCTGAGCGTTCCGGTTGGGACGCTTCCGATCGTTATAACTTAAGTCAACTCCTTAAGTAATTCAGGAAACTTCTCTGTATCCATGTCTTCCAGAGTGTAATGTCCTTTTCCCTTAAGTTCAACTATTTTTCCACCCAGAGCTTCGTGGAAAAAACTCAAACTTTTCTTGCCGTCATTCTTTTCATTATCCGCCGTAAACATGATTATTTCATTAACTCGATTTTTAATAGTTTTATCAATAGGATATTCATAAAATAGTTTTCTCCATTTGTCGTGTTTGTCATTAATTTTCCATGGTGCTACAAGTATTAATTTTTTTATTCTTCGTTTCGTTTCTCCCAACCAGCGGACCAAAAAGGAGCATCCGCAACTGTGCCCGATAAGAATAATGTTGGGTGTAACGTCATATTTTTCAAATTCTCTTTTAAACGCTTCATAGTTCGGATGCCATGGTTCTGGCATTAAGGGAATTTGCGTTTCTATTCCTTTTGAAGTTAATTCTTTCTTTATCCATGGCATCCAGTGTTTAGCATACTCTTGAGTTCTTTCTTCACTTGAATCAGAAGGACATCCGTGAACAATAACACAGTTGATTCTAGTAGTTTTCATAATTTGCTGCGGGGCTTGTGCCCTTTCGGGTATTTCCGCGCTTCGGGGAAGCGCTCCTTAGATTCGATATGTTAGTTCCAGTGCTGCGGGACTTGGATTCGAACCAAGATAACATCCTCCAGAGGGATGCGTACTACCATTATACGACCCCGCAGCGCCACCAACAAAGCTACTTTGGTAAACTAATTATACCACGAAGTTCCGATTGTTATTTCTTCCAATATCTTCTAACATCTTGCAATATCTTCTAATATCTTCTAAGATTATATGATAGATGAAGTTTCCACCTACGTACACGCGCACACCACAGATTGAAGAACTGCTAAGGGAACTTGATGTATTGAAAGCCGCATTCAGTCTCATTGAAGTTCCACCTCAAAAGCTTATCTATCTACGGCGGAAATCGCTTCTTAAAAGCTCGCTGTATTCGGCCCGTATCGAAGGAAATCCGCTGCACATGAAAGATATTGAGGATGGTACCTCTATTTCTTCTACTAACAAGCGCAAACGAGAAGTTTTTAATATCAACAAGGCGATCACCCGTCTTGCCAATAATCCTCCCGCAACACTTGACAGCACCTGGTTACTTACCGTGCACCAGATGGCAATGGATGGCCCTTCCCCTTCAGCAGGGGCATTTCGCACTGAAGAATCGGCAATATTCAACCAGGCAGGTGTAGCGGTATATCTGACACCGGCTCCGGCAAGAATTAGGGAACTACTCCATCAATTGCTAGCCTACTCCAACGATAGTTCTGATCCCGCGCCGATTCGCGCCGCCGTAGCTCATCTCTGGTTTGAAAAAATTCACCCGTTCGATGATGGTAACGGGAGAGTCGGCCGGCTACTCTCTTTTACAATACTTAAAGCAGGTAGGTATGACTTCGGCGGGATCGTACCGTTGGAAGTATACCTTGAGTCGCATCGGCAAGAATACTACGACGAATTAGCTCGTGATACCCAAGATGTTACGTCTTTTGTCGACTTTTTCCTTACGGCGCTTACTTCCCAAGCAAAAACGTCGCTGGAAGAACTTAAGCAGCCTATTCCCCAACACCATATAGAACTTTTGCCCCGTCGCGCAGAGATGTTAGACGTCATCCGCGACCATCGCATGGTATCGTTTGATTTTCTTGCCCGACGCTTCCGAGCAGTAGCCCCAAGTACGCTCCACTACGATCTAAAACAACTCATCAAGGAGGGTTATATCAAAAAACTCGGTTCAACACGTGGAGCGGTTTATACCCTTAGCGGTAAAGAAATGACTGTATAGCAGCTGGGATAATATCCGTATTTCAGGTATAATAACGGTACTTTGGGAGGTCGTATAACGGTAGTACTCATCCCTCTGGAGGATGATATCTTGGTCCGAATCCAAGCCTCCCAGCCAGAATTTCATGAATAAAATATACCCCAGGAAAGAGCCACGGATTCCGTTTACCAAAGACGGGTATCAGAAGATACTGGCGGAAAAAGCGAAACTTCTCTCCGAGCGGCCGGAGGCGGTGGAGCATCTGCGCAAGTCGCGGGAGATGGGAGACCTGTCTGAAAACGGCTATTACAAAGCAAGCCGGGCGCGATTATCGTTTCTTGACGCACGCCTGCGCCGCGTGGATCGGCTTATCAGACTAGGCGTCATTGTAGAATCCACCGGTAGTAATAGTATAGAAATCGGCAGCCGCGTGGCCATAACAGATGGAAAAAATCAACGGGAATATACCATCGTGGGCGGCTACGAATCCGATCCGTCCAAACAAACAATTTCGTACCTCTCCCCACTTGGCAAAGCGCTTATGGGGAAAAGAGTAAATGAGACAGTCACAGTCCATGCCCCGTCAGGCCCAAAATCCTACACTATTCTTTCGGTAAACCGATAGTGCCGTGAGCAAACCGCACGAGCAAACCGTCTTTCTCTAATCCGGCAAGGATATCATGGATAAAAACTTTCGATTTTCCATACTTCTTTTGGAAATCGGAAATAAGCATGCTTCCTGAGATATTCCCCTGTCTTAATTGATCAATAATCCTGCCGCGATAAAACCGATTCGACTGATGAAATGGTTTTGTTTTCTTCTTCAATTTTGATCTTTGAATTTTGCCTGTCCTGAGCTTCGAAGGGAACTTTGAGCTTTCTTCTGCTCCATAATCCATCAGAGCCTGATGCCATTCCCAGGATTTGCCCTTGGGTACTAACTGTAGAGCAACTTCCTCGATAACGGATTCTTTTTGAGGCTGATCTTTAAAAAAGTAGTGCGTGATGATTTGGCGGATGTTTGTATCGACAAGTGGCGCTTCCTGGGCGTATGCGAATACCAAAATTGCTCGAGCAGTATACCTACCCAATCCCGGAAGTTTGACAAGTTCCTGCTCGCTTTTTGGGAATACTCTTTTATATTGGTCAACAATCATTTGCGCCGCCTTTTTAAGATATAAAGCCCGACGGTTATACCCCATTCCCTTCCAAATGCGAAGTATATCAGCAGGGCTAGCCTTAGCAAGATTACTTACCCTAGGGTACCGTTCGATAAACTCACGGTACTTCGCGATGACGCGAAGTACCTGCGTCTGCTGAAGCATGACTTCGGAAACGAGTATTTTATATGGATCATGCGTGTGGCGCCACGGAAGATCCCGCTTGTGGATAGTCCACCAGCTAAAAATATTATGTTGAAAAGATACTATTCGTCTCGGAGAAAGTTTCATCTCCTAGAGGCTTTGGAGATCGGCGGTAAACTCTGAAGAATTGCCGGACTCGATGACGACACCGGAGAGGTCTTTTTCGATATCCGCGACACTGTCAGTAGACGTGAGTGTGGGCGTGGCTTTAGGCGTCGGTGTGGATGAAACGAATCCCTGATTGGGTTTACTCTGTTGCGTGGTGAGACTTGGAGGCGTCTGCTGTTGGGCATAAAGGAAATACGCACTCCCTCCTAGGATTGCCGCTAGAATGATCGCAAGCCAAAGCAATCCGGGTCCTTTCTTGGATGGCTCCTCCGGCGACACTACCACCGTACTTGCTCCCGCGGCCTGCGGCATTGCTTGAACTGTGGGTGCTGTGGGTGCTGGTTGTTCTGCCATATTTGTTACTGCTTCACACTACTGCCTGTTGCGCTCGGTGTCGTACGCTCGCTTGATCCGACAATTGTTTTAATCTCCTTAAATACGTTTTGCACGGCATTACGAGCAATCTGTACCGTATCTTGTACTGCCCGAAGATCTTCCTGCATCTGTTTGACCGTTGCACCCGCATCGTTTCTAGCCGTCGTGTCATTCGTCACGGTGATCTCATACGTTTTAGCTTTTTGAGTGTTGACTGCGGATTCGGCGGAAGCAATGGCGGTTCTGGCGGTAGCAATGGCAGTCTCTATGCTCGTCACGTTCTTACCCTCGGCTTTGGCTTTCTCGGTGCGGGAGACGATCTTGTCAAGGACTGTGGAGAGGCGCTCAAGGACTTTCAGGAAGTGCTCTGTTCGCCGAGCATTGACATCATTCAGCTTCGCCTGCACCCGCTCAACCACCTGTTTTTTACGTGCATCACGCATCTTTTGGACATTGGCCTTCACTTCCTTACGTTTGGCTTGTACCTGCGCCTTGATTTCCTCGCGCTTAGCTTCACGATTTGTTTTTAATTCCTCCCATCGCTGTTTCGTTGCTTCGCGTGCTGCGGCACGGCTTACTTCAGCTTCTGCTCTCAAACCCTGCGCGGTATTAGGTGCGGCTGCAACAGGGATAATACCAACAATAAGAGTCAGTGCTGCGATAAAAATGCTTCGCCGGATCATATAATTAATTATATAACCATAATCTTATCTTTTCTGTCAACTACCAAAAGCACACCACAAAAATCTCTATGATACAATTGATAGATATGGAAAATAAAAAATCTGGTATTGTCGCCCTCATCGGCCGGCCGAATGTGGGCAAGTCAACGCTTCTCAACGCAATCTTGAAGCATAAAGTGTCTATCACCTCGCCCAAACCGCAAACGACACGATTTAATATTCAGGCTGTGTATGAAGATGAGCGGGGGCAAATAATTTTTGTGGATACGCCGGGTATTTTTGCCCGGGTTGATGATCCGCTGGCAAAAAAAATAAATCTGAAAGCAGAAGAATCACTGGATCAAGGCGTGGATCTCGTACTCTATATCGTTGATCATACCCGTGAGCGGGATGTGGAAGAAAATAAAACACTTGGCATAGTGCGTAAAGCCAAAGCCCCAAAAATCCTCGTCATCAATAAAGCAGATGTCAAACAACCCACGCATATCGTGCAATATAAATTTCTTGAAGATGAATTCGACACAATCGTTCACGTCTCTGCTCTAAGTTCGAACAATGTATCAACACTTCTGGACACTATCTTTGAGTATCTTTCCGAAAAAGAACCGTTGATAGACAGAACCAAACTCGCCCAGCCGGCATTGAATTTGGACAGCAAAACCTTTATCGCAGAAATCATACGGGAAAAAGCATTTCTGTTTCTCCGCCGTGAAGTGCCGTACACGCTGACATCCGTGGTCGACACATTAATAGAACGGGATAACGGCTCACTCTATATAAAAGCCAGAATCATTACATCCGCCGACCGCTATAAATCCATGATCATCGGCAAAAACGGAGCGATGATAAAAGAGATCAGCATGGCAGCCAGGAAGGAATTAGAAACAGCAACAAGCAAGAAAGTATTTGTCGAACTTACGGTAGAAACCGATCCGCACTGGATGGAGTACCTTTAAACATTCCCTACCCACATTCCCCACTCCCGGAGTGAGTCAGATACGACACTCCCGGAATTTATAGCGAAAGTCTCATGAGAGTTTCTTCTTTTCCCAAAATTTCCAGCGATTCCAAAAGCGGAGGGCCTACGGTTTTACCGGTAACGGCAACCCGCAATTCCATAAAGACATCTTTGGCTTTCATACCCGCTTTCTCCGCTTCTAACCGTATTGCAGCCTCCATTGCATCGTGATTCCACTCGCAGGATTGAAGCGCTATTCCCCCCACCTTTAAAGGTGCCACCTTTAAAGGTCGCTCAAACTCTTTCGGGCGCGCAAAGAAAAACCCGGCCAGTGATCCATATTCTGCAAGCGTCTTCATCCGTTCGCGAATTAAAGGAAGAATTTTTAATACCATCTCCTTGTTTTTCTTGTCATTCCCGCGTAGGCGGGAATCCAGTATTCCTGGATCCCGGCTCAAAGGCCGGGATGACAGAAAATCTGTTATCAAATGCACTAACGTATCGTCTGTTGTTTGACGGATGTATTCCCCATTCATCCACCGCAATTTCTCGACATCAAATATCGGCGCGGTGGTCTGAATGCTCTTCAAATCAAGAACCCGTACCATCTCCAAAACCGAAAATATTTCTTTTCCTTCCGGATGCGCCCATGCCATGGTTGCTAAATAGTTCAGTATCGCTTCCGGCAAAAATCCTTTGGCCTTATAATCACCAACCCACACGGGATTCTTGCGTTTGGACAATTTGCTTTTATCGGGATTACGAAGTAAAGGCATGTGGGCAAATACCGGAGGCGTCCAACCGAAAAATTGATAAAGAAGGATATGCTTGGGTGTGGAAGAAATCCACTCCTCCCCGCGGATGATGTGAGAGATTTCCATGAGATGGTCATCTACCACCACTCCCAAATGGTACGTCGGATACCCATCGGATTTAAGAAGCACCTGATCGTCAATGAGCTTATTTTCAAATGAAATATCGCCGCGGATTTCATCATGAAATGTAGTCACTCCTTCATCGGGAACGTTCAATCGAATAACGTATTTTTCTCCGTTTTTTATGCTGTTTGCTGTTTGCTGTTTGCTGTTTGCTCTGCACTTTTTGTCATACATCGGCGGTTTGTGATTTGCCTCCTGGTCTTTCCGCATTTTGCTAAGCCTATCAGCCGTACAGAAACAGTAATATGCATGACCCGTATCGACTAATTCTTCTGCGTATTTTTTGTACAACTCCAAGCGCTCTGACTGACGGTACGGCGCAAACGGGCCGCCGACATCCGGCCCTTCCGCGTGAGTTATACCTAACCATTTGAGGGACTCTAAGATGCGCTGTTCGCTCCCTTCTACAAATCTGGTCCTGTCCGTGTCTTCGATGCGGATCAAAAACTGCCCGCCGTGACTCACGGCAAAAACATAATTGATCAGTGCCGTATAGGCATTGCCGATATGGAGATCCTGACCGGTAGGAGACGGGGCGATACGGGTGCGCACAGTGTTCATCAACATTGATTCTAACACCTCATCACCGTATACTCAAAGAGCCATGGCAACACTTACGGAAACCGCCTATTATACCCGTCGCACCATTAACTGGATGTTCCTGGCCGTCATCGGCTATATCATACTTCGCATCTTTTGGGGAACATTAATTACGGTATGGCTCATCGTGTTCCCACCCCAAGCGCCTCCTCCCAGCCATGCATTCGGCAAGCTCCCGGCAGTACAATTTCCAGCGGCTCCCGCTGATCTCCCTAAAATAACCTTCAAACTGGAAACCATCGAGGGACGGGTTCCCGCTGCATCTCCTTCTGCCGCAGTGTATTTCATGCCAAAAACGCCGGCAAACTTACTCGCCCTCACCCGCACCCAGGATTTCGCCCAACGGCTGCAGCTCTCTCCGACGCCTATTGCCGAATCGAAAAATATCTATCGGTTTGACGATCCGGAACTATCTCTTCGGAGACTCCGTTATGATATCGTTTCCAATAACTTTATCCTTCGCTACGCATTTGAACAGGATACCGGCGTATTTGCCCAGCGCAACCTTCCTGCCGGCACCGGCGGCCTGGCCGAGGCCCGAACCATGCTCCAAACCTATGATCTTTATGTACCGGATGTATCCGGCGGGTCAAATAAAATCTCTTATCTGCGTTTATCCGGTGATCGCCTGATCCTAACCACCAGCTTGTCTACCGCTGATGCTCTGCGCGTAGACTTTTTCCGAAAATCCGTAGCCGGCATACCCGTCGTCACGCCGTATCCGGATGAAGGCCCTGTTTCATTTGTTTTCTCGGGAGCTACGAACCTAAAAAAACGCATCCTCCAGTTTGCCTACACCTATTGGCCCATTGATTATGAAACCACCGCAACGTACGCGCTCAAACCCACTAGCCAGGCATGGGGCGAACTCCAGAGCGGACAGGGGTATATCGCACGATATCCAAAAGCCGGAGGAACCGCCACAGTACGAACAGTAACCCTGGCCTACTACGATTCGCTGGATCCGCAAAACTATCTCCAGCCGGTGTTCGTGTTTGAAGGAGACGACGGATTTCTGGCATACGTGCCGGCGGTGGCGCTCCCGTGGACGGAGTAATTATTTTGGTTCAAACACTTGCCATTGGTAATTGGCAAATACCCAGTCCATCAGCTTCGCGGTCTCGCTAAAGCGGTCGCGGCTTTTCAAAACAACAAATATCAATGTATGGCCCCCCCGGTCCAAAAGCGTTACCAAATTTTCTCCGGCATCTTCTGTCCAGCCTGTTTTTATCCCGCCAACTCCGGGAATTTTCCCCAATAGTTGGTTTATGTTTTTGAGCGGATGAAAATACGTATGCGTCACATCGGAAATCGTAATTTGAGGAATAGCCACCATTTTGGCAATGGTTTTATTGGAAAGCGCAATACCGGCTAGCCGCGCCAAATCCATCGGCGACATTTTATGATCCGGGTTATCGTAGCCGACCGGATTGGTAAAATGGCTTTTCGTTAACTGCAGTGCGTTTGCTTTCTCGTTCATGGCAGCCACAAATTTTTCCACTCCCCCTTCGTAATGATCTGCCAATGCATACGCCGCATCATTGCCGGATGCAATAAGCATGCCATACAGTAAATTTTCTACGGTGATGCGTTCCCCCGGAACGAGGCCCATCACCTGCCCGTCATTGACAACAGTCTTTACCGTCACCACATCATCGAGTTGATAGGTATCTAACGCGACCAGTGCGGTGAGTATTTTTGTCGTGGATGCTGGCGCCAGAAGTTCTTCTTCATTACGTTTATATAGATACACTCCTGAATCAACGTCCAAAATCACCACGCCCGCGGCGGTTATATCAGTACCCGGATACACGCCCGTTCCATTGGTGGGGTACGGTGCAGGCGTCGGGACGGCAAAAGGCAATCGCCGTATCAACGGCTTTGCATCGTTAGAAACCAGCGTGTAAACATTCTGCCCGGGATACAGCGATATAAATACAGCAAGAATAACCAGGTATAAAATCTTGCTCCATAATTTTTTCCACCACGGCTTTTTGGCAGAACTTCTTCGTTGTTTGGGCATGGTTATTTCTTTTGCGGGATAATAGATATACCAAGTTCGATAAGCTGTTCCGGACTGGCGCTGCCGGGCGCATTCATGACGCTGGTTGCTCCTCCCGCCGATGCCGGAAATGCCATAACCTCGCGGATGCTCGGCTCACCCAAAATCGTCATAAGAAGCCGGTCAATGCCGGACGCAATCCCGCCGTGGGGCGGCACCCCGTAGGTAAACGCCGTGAGCATGTGGTCAAATTGCGCTTTCTGTTTGTCGGTGAATCCGATAAGATCAAATACGTTGTTCTGAATGTCCGGCTGATGTATACGGATACTGCCGCCGCCCACTTCAAATCCATTCAGGACGAGGTCATGTTGTAAACCCCGGACTTTTAGCGGATCGGTATCAAGGAGCGCAATATCATCCGGATGCGGCGCGGTAAACATGTGGTGCGACGGCGCGAATTTCGCCTTGCCCGAACCGTAATAAAAATCTTCCTTGGATTGCTCGGTAAAAAGCGGAAAATCGACAGTCCAGGAAAATGCAAGCTCATTGGGATCGCCTTTATCTTTTCGCAGGTCCGGCTTGTCCGTGCCATACTTCGCCATCACGTCTTTATGGGATAGACGGGGCCAGGGCATTTGGGATATGTGCTTGTCCGGAAATAATTCAGCAACCATGGTGCTAAACATTTCTTCGGTCAATTGCAAAATATCCTCCTGCGTCACAAACGATAGCTCCATGTCCAGTTGGGTAAACTCGCCGTACGCCCGATCTTTTCTGGGGTCTTCATCGCGGAAACAGCGGGCAATCTGAAAATATCGCTCCAGCCCTGCGACCATGAGAAGCTGTTTGTACTGCTGCGGCGATTGCGGAAGCGCGTAAAATTTACCTTTTTGCAAGCGCGACGGAACGATGAAATCACGCGCACCCTCCGGTGTGGTTTTGGTGAGGATCGGCGTTTCCACTTCTACAAAATCGCGGTTCGTAAGGAAATTGCGGATAAATGTCACTGCTTTTGACCGCATACGCAGGTTTCTATTCATCCGCGGCCGGCGGATGTCCAGGTAGCGATATTTTGAACGGACTTCTTCGTTGATGTCATATCCGTCGGTATCGATCGGAAAGGGCAATTCGCGAGCTTTACTGATGATAGTTAGTTTTTTTACTTCGATCTCTACCGCACCTGTAGGAATCTTGGGGTTCGCCATCGAAGCGGGACGATCTTTCACCAAACCCACTACCTCTATAACATCCTCCACGCCGGGAATTTGATTCCGGGAATCCCGGGGATTCCCGGAATCTGCGACTACCAATTGGATAATCCCGCTTCTATCCCGCAAGTCCAAAAACGTAATTTTTCCGTGATCACGCCGCGTGTTTACCCAGCCCTGGAGTTTGACCTCCTGACCGACTGTATCAATAGCTTCTGTTGCAAGCGTTCTTTTCATATACTATCCATCATACTAAAAACCCCGACGTTTGTATCGTCAGGGAATCGTAGCGCATGGATCTCTCTCTTTACGCTACGATACGACTATTATTTTGCTCCCATCCGGACATAAGTCGTGCAGGGTTAAACGATTGAATTGTCTCTGATGCATCCAAAATCTCTATACCCAAAACTTTCCCTTGCTTGGTGACATCCACGATTATCCCGTCGGTAATCTTTCTGCTTACTTCATACCGGCCTTTGGCTAAATCAATGGATAATATATCAGTTAATTTATCGTATGTTATGTTCATGGTAATTCTCCTAAATAATACTGCGTAATGATGGTCACGCGAGATCCTTCGGTTACAGTAATCACTTCGAGTGTCTTATTTCCAAAACGTTTTCTTCGTATCAGTCTCCCCCGTGAGCTTTTCTCTACTTCTGTTGGATCCGTAACCGTCCGCACTATGCGCGACTCTGGAATCTTTCTCTTTTTATTCTGCGCGAGTGCGTGGTCAGAAAACACAATCATGGACAGACTCCTTTCCGACCATACAGACAGTATAGTCGATAATTCTGCTCTTGACAAGAAGATTCTTGCCGGATAAAATACCTTTTATACCTATGACAAGCGCTAAATGGTATCTTCATGTCCTTTTTATTAATCCCGCCCGAAGCGGGAGGCGTGCGGTGACTGTCTAATTTTTTTATTTTTTCACTCACACGAACCTCCCAAGAAGCGGGAGGTTTTTTACTGAAGGAATCTATGGCAAATAAACTCGAAAAAGTATACAGAAATCTAACCGGTATCAACCCTAAGTGGCTTGAGCCTAAACCAACTACTCAATACATACAAAAAGCTATAGGGGCAGCGAGGGCGGTAGGAGGCGGGGGTGACGGTGGCGTTCGAGAAACTTTGTTTCAAGCTAGCGTTCCTCCTGTTTATTTTCTTAAAGACGTAGTAAAAACCCCAGAGGGACCTTTTACTGTTATAGGAAGAATAGTAAACGGTGTAACAGAATATGCAATTCGTTTTGATGTTGGACTTGGTGACGAAGAGGCCCAGAATGTTGGACCGTTAATTTCACAGAACGACTGGTTTACGCTTGATCAAGCTGCATTATAGTTTTTTTAGCTTCGCAAGGCCTGGCCTTGCGAAGCTAATGAATGTCTTTAACCTTCAACTGCAACTTTCTGTTCCCATTCCAGGTGTTCATATCAATCGAATACGCAATATCTACCGGCTTGTCCGGTTTGAGTTTGCCGTATAATTCTCCTAAACCAAAGGCGATGGCATCGACAGGAAACTGGATCCCCGCCTTCGCGGGAATGACAGAAAGAGAAGCGGGAATGACAGTAGAAATATCAGGTGATGTGATACGCAATTTCAAATGTTTCCCATCCTTACCAACAAGACGCACGTCCTTGATTGATACCCCCCGCGTGGCAAACACCGGCTCCGCATTGCCGAAGCCGAACGGTTCAAAATCCCGAAGCTTCTGCCACAATTCCTCGGTCGCCCATTCAAGCGGAATTTCCGCATCAATACGAAGTAAGCGCGTAAGCTTTTCCTCGTTCAATTCTTTGTCCGCTAACTTCTCAAGCCTGTCCTGAAGCGCTGCCAGATGCTTCGTCTCCACCGTAAATCCTGCAGCCATTGGGTGCCCGCCGACGTCAACGAGGATATCGCTGCAGCTTCTGATTGCCTCAACAATGTTAAAACCGCTTATGGAACGCGCTGATGCTTTGGATACCACCTCTCCTTTGGAAACCACAATCGCCGGACGGTAATATTCTTCCACAAGTTTTCCCGCGACCAGTCCAATGACACCCTGATTATACGATTCGTGAACCACAAATAATAACTTTCGCGCTTTTACAACACCTAATGCATGAGTCAGTGTATCTTCAGTAAGTTTCTGACGTTCGCGGTTGGTCAATCCCAACTTTTGTGCCAACAGATCCGCTTTATCCCGTTGTTTGGTACACAGGAGTCGCAGCGCATCCAACGCGTGTTCAATCCGGCCCATGGCGTTGAGGCGCGGCGCAATCATGTGAGAGACGTCATACGTTCCGATTGTTCCTTTTGTAAGTCCTGCATCGGCCATCAGCGCTTCCAACCCAACCCGTTTTGTAACATTAATCGCCGCAAGTCCGTACTTTGTAATCAGTCGATTTGGCCCAACTAATGGCACCATATCAGCAATCGTGCCGATAGCTGCAAGCGCTAGTAACTCAGACAAAAAATCGGTAAAGGTTAAACCCTGTAAGCTTACAGGGTTTAACCTTTTTTGAATTGCAAGAAGTTCTTTAGCGAGAAACCAACTCACCCCGGCACCGCAGAGCTTAGTTGTATGAACGATAGTGCAATCCGGAAGCGCTTTAGGCTTGACATGATGATCCGTCACAATAATGTCAATGCCCAATTTTTTGGCATACGCGACTTTTTCCCTAGCGGTAATCCCGTGGTCTACCGTGATAATAAGCGTCGGATTATATAATTCCTTCACCGTATCAATGCCTTTCGTGGATAGTCCGTATCCTTCTTCTACCCGGTGAGGAATATAGGGCATGACGCGGGTCCCCAACCGATGCAGCGTTTCCCACATGATCGCGCCAGCGGTAATGCCGTCTGCATCGTAATCCGAATACACCACGACAGACTCCTTTGCCGCTATCGCTTTGCCAATACGCTTGATTGCTTTGGTCAATGAAGCGCTATCGATATCGACGTTTTTAGGGGTCAGCGCATTGGGTTCAGGTGGTCGGAGGAATTGGTCAATTTCTTTTTTGTCCTTCAACCCACGATTCTGTAACAGAATACGAATAATCCCGTCATTGAAATTCTTGAACTTTGCACTTTGCACTTTGAACTTCCCAATAATCTCCCATTTCTTCATGGGTCTTATGATATCATAAGGCTATGAATGCACTTCCCCAACAAGCACAAATTATCATCGACACCCTCCAAAAGGCCGGGTTTGAAGCATACGCCGTGGGCGGATCGGTGCGCGATCTTTTGATGGACAAAAAAACAAAGGGGTGGGATTTTACGACCAATGCAACGCCGGAAGACATTCTGAAGCTTTTCCCCGATAGTTTTTACGACAATCAATTCGGGACGGTGGGCATTAAAATGCTGGATGATATCTACGAAATCACGACGTACCGCAGCGAAAAAGGATACGCCGATCACCGGCACCCGGACAACATTACGTGGGGGAAAACTATCGAAGAAGATCTGTCCCGCCGCGATTTTACTATCAACGCCATCGCGCTCAACGGAAAAACTATCATCGATCCATATAATGGGCAGAAAGATATTGAAGCAAAAATCATCCGCGCCGTGGGTGATCCCAACCAGCGCTTTTCAGAAGACTCATTGCGCATGATGCGGGCGGTTCGCATAGCCAGCGAACTGGGATTTATGATAGACCAGATAACTGCAAAAGCAATACTGACGAATGCGCAACTTTTGAAAAAAATCTCTGCCGAGCGCATCCGCGATGAGTTAATGCGACTCTTGGCAAGCCCCTTTGCCGCTGACGGAATACTTTTACTAAAAAATACCGGACTCCTCACATTCATACTGCCGGAACTTGAGGATACGTTTGGTGTCGCGCAAAAAAGTCCTTTACGCCACCATATTTACGATGTCGGTACGCACTCCGTCATGGCGCTCAAACATTGCCCATCACCTGATCCGCTCGTTCGCCTGGCAACACTCCTTCACGATATCGGCAAAACAAAAACGTTCCACAAAGACGGGTCAGGACTCATTACGTTTTATAACCATGAAGTCGTGAGTACCCGCCTGGTCAAAACAATTGCCCAACGACTTCGCCTTTCCCGAAATCAATCAGAAAAGCTCATCACCTTGGTCCGCTGGCACCAGTTCAGTGTAGACGAACGGCAAACAGACAGTGCGTTACGCCGTTTCATTCGAAGAGTCAGCAAGGATAATCTTTCCGACATGCTTGCACTCCGCATTGGCGACCGGTTGGGAGGAGGAGCGCGTGAAACATCATGGAGACTTGAACTTTTCAAAAAACGCCTGGAAGATGTACAAAAGCAACCCTTTTCCGTTACCGACCTCCATATTAACGGTCACGATGTCATGCGTGAGCTTGACTGCAGGCCCGGTCCGGTTATTGGAAAAATCCTGAACCAACTGTTTGCTGAAGTTGAATCCGGGACTGTACCTAACGTTCGCGAAGCGCTGATAAAACGGATGCGAGTGGGATTTGTTTAGAAATTAGGAATTAGAAATTAGAAATTCTTTTTCCTTTTCTCCCATTTTTCCCAAAGTATAAGTATAGGTGTAGCTACAAAATCAGATGAATAGGTTCCCGATACCGTGCCGATCAAAAGAGCAACCGCAAACCACTGCGTCGTCGATCCGCCCAGAAGCACGAGCGCCAACAACATAAAAATAATCGTAAGCGAGTTGGTCAGTGACCTCCCGATCGTTTCGGTCAGTGCCCGGTCACAGAGACTCTCAAACGGCAGCCGTTCCCCCCTTTTGAGCATCTCGCGGATCCTATCAAACACCACAATCGTATCATGCACGGAAAAGCTCATCGTCGTCAGGAATGCAGTTACAAATAATGTATCCACTTCTACGTTCAAAAAATGCCCGAACAGCGCAAAACTTCCCAATACCACCAAAAGATCGTGGATGAGCGCAGCCACTGCAGATACGCCGAATTTTATATTTTTAAATGCGTACGCAACGTAGAGAAGAATCGCCAGGATGGCAACCGCGGCCGCGGCAACGGTTTTCATAAGCAATTCTTTCCCCAGTATCGGTCCGACCGTTTCATTTCGGACTACCTCCGCCGATTGAGACGATATCGACGCAAGCCCTGCGCCAAATGCGTCAATCTTTTCATTTGTCTCCGGTTTCATCCGTGCGATTATGGTACCTGTTCGTGTTTTCTGTACGCTCACGAGTGCCAACCCGGCATTTCGAGCAGCAGCTTCAACAGTCGGTTGCGCGATATCAGTCTTAAATTGTAATTCCAACAGCGTCCCGCCGGTAAAATCAATCGCCGGCCGCAATCCAAAACGCGCCAAAGCCACCATACCCGGAATCAATACAAGACTCGAAATTATAAAATAGAACCAGATGTATTTTGAAAAACGAATCATATATCTTTTTCTTTATACAGTACTCTAATCAATGTTCTCGTCACCACAATGCCCGTGAACAGACTCACAAGTACGCCGATAAAAAGCGTAATCGCAAATCCGCGGACCAACCCCGAGATGGGGAGAAGCGACCAGTTTCCCGGATTAAATAATACGAGGCACGTGATAAGCGTCGTAAAATTCGCATCCCGGATGCTGTCCCAGGCTTTACCGAATCCCAGCTCCATGGCCACTTTCCACGGTCTTCCTGCCCGCTTTTCCTCTTTATAGCGCTCAAAGATAAGGATGTTGCTATCGACCGCCATGCCGATTGAGAGAATAAATCCGGCTATACCGGGAAGCGTGAGAGTAACGGGAATAAGACGAAAGATAGCAAACGTCAAGAGCCCGTACAGCACGAGTGCCAAATCAGCCAGAATCCCAAGCCTTCCGTACTGGGCAATCATAAAAACCGCAACGATTGCCAATCCTACCAAACCCGCCCGGACGCTCTTCACGACTGATTCTGTCCCAAGTGTGGCTCCCACGCTCCGTTTTTCCACGACCGTCACTGGCACCGGCAGCGCACCGGCATTGAGCTGCATTGCGAGTGTTTTCGCTTCCTCCTGATTAAACCCGCCCGTAATAACGGCCCGTCCATCGGTAATTGCGGTATTTACTCTCGGCCACATAATGGGCATATTGTCTAAAAATATAGCCAGCGGCTTGCCCACCAGCCGCGCCGTCACGTCGCTAAAAATTTTTGCTCCTGATGCATTGAATTCTAATGCTACTTCAGGAGTTCCGTTTTGTGTATTAAAGGTGACTTGAGCCCGGCGCAAATCTTTACCGGTGAGTCCGACTGGTTTTGTCGTTTTTACCGTAGGAAATGTCAATGCTCCGGGAGTAGCATCTTTGTCATTTAAATATTCACGGAATTCCAACTGTGCCGTTTGTCCGATAAGCGCTTCCGCGCGGGCTGTATCCGTAACACCCGGCATCTCTACGATAATCCGGTAGGAATTGTTGGAGCGGGAGGACTGGACGATCGGCTCGGAAACACCGAAAAAATTGATCCGGCGCTCTATCACTCCACGAGCTGACTCCAGTGCATCGCTTCTGTCCTCCGGCTTTATATCTTTCATATTCGCCTCAAGTGCCACATGCGTGCCGCCCGATAAATCTAATCCCAAATGCGTTTTGAACTCGGGAAAACCTTTTATTTTGTAGTTCTCCGGTACACCCAGCCCAAGTTTTTGAAAACTGGAGCTGGGCACGTCAACAACAACAAGGAGAATCGTCAAAAGAAGCAACCAAAAAAAAATTCGCCGGGGAGTTTTGAACATAGGCAGAAGATTATCGCACTAACTCCTCTTCATCGCCGATTACCATAAGCCGCGATCCGGCTAGAACGGAAAGGACAAACGGGTCTCGTCGCTGCTTACGGAACGAAAATTCTTCCTCGGTCATCACGGTGTAGTTAAGTTCCCGCTCCCGCCGCACCTCTTCTGCTTTTACGAGCTGTGCGAGCTCCGGCAACACCACCGTCCCCACTACCAAGAGATCAACATCTGACGCATCCTTCTTCGGAATACCGCGCAATAACGTTCCGGAAATCATGGCAAATTTTATTTTGCCCAATTTTGCTTTATTTTTGAGAATCTCCCAGCCTAGTCCCGATGTTTTTCCGATCAATGCAAGCAGTTCAAAGTATAACGGGTACTCACGCCGCATGGCGTAAAAAAGCCGGTTGGCCCGCTGTTCCTTCGCCACCATCCCCGCTTTTTCCATGTGGGCTAGCTCGCGGCGGACCGCATTAATTTCTTCATTGCACCGGCGCACGATATCCCGTACGTGAAATATGACACCCGGGTGGGATAAAAAAAGCGTCAGTATCTTCACTCTGACACGGGAAATAATGATATCTTCCAGCATATATCCTCGGGCAGGATATGGTTAATACGCGACCGGCGTACCGATGGGCAGCAGTTCAATCCACACAGGTCCGCGATTTATTGGTACTTCGCCGCCGACAGCATCAAAGAATTTTGTTCTGTCCGTGCGCACGGGCTTTGACCACGTGATTTTTATTGCCTTACCATCGACCAACATCAACCCATCGCCTTTCCCTACGTTGTTATACAATAAATGCGCGTGTTCGTCTACTGGTCCTGTCTCGCGGGCAAACTGGATAATGACGGTTTTTGCCCACAACTGCTCCTTTGTCTCTAAATCCATATGAGGAGCGCCGCCATTGACGCGAAGGAACCGATTCTGTTTCGGATCATAATCCCACCGGACGCCGTATTCTGCTTCATACCCTTTCCAGGCCACGAATTTAGCAGATAATGACGCACCGCGGTCAGCTTCTTTCGCATCATCTTTAAACTTCCATTGTTCAAAATTCTTATCCCACGGCACTCCTTTGGCATCCACATTGGTCCACCCACGCTCACTGGCAAGCTTCAGCAGTTTATCCGTCACGCACACCATCGTATGCTCGGTCGCCACCGGGTGATCCAGGCGATCATAATTGCGGTAGCACGTCGGGAATGATATACCGAACTGATCCATATCTTTAATTTTGTAGGTATCGATCTGGCATAATGCTTTGGCGCGCTCATCCACCGTCGGATCACTGCAGTTGCCCGCTCCGCCGACGTGATTGTATAAGGCATCATATTCGAGCACCCATGGAAGGAAATACGTGCGTGCACTCCGAACCGGTGCCACATTCGTGCCTTGTGCGGCAATACCGCAGTAAAAAACTCCCATAAATCTACTAATGCCGCCTTCCGCTACCGCTTCATACACCACGTCGGCCCGGGACAATCCGGACTGCGGTCGGCTCTCTGCGTGATTTTCGATCATGATGGCAAGCGGCCGCGTCTTTTCCCACTTTTCCCGTTCCTGCTTGGTATACAGCATGCCGCTCGTCGGACACGCTTCGGTTCTGGGTATGGAAGGGTCAATCACAAAATGCGATTGGTCGCCGGAAGAAGTCTGTGAGGTACCACTTTTCATTGGTGCGAATCTGCCCAACAGGCGGAATACGCCGAATGAAATACCGGTTGCAATGAGATATAGCGCTAATCCAACAATACCGGTTGCAATAAATTGTTGTTTGTTCATACTGCTTTTTTTATGGCCGCCTGCTCTTCGCGGGAAAGCTCAATATCTTTGCCCGTCCCTTTCTGTACCTCTTTTACATACCATCGGTTTCCCGTGCGCGCGTATAATGACGTGATGACAATACCATTATCCTGTCCGTCCAAAAGAGACATGGTAAAACTCTGTGCGCCTCCGGTATCGGCAAAGGGATTGAACCGAACGATGCCGATGCGCTGAATATGCAGCTGTCCGTCTGCTGCAAGTTTCCCTAATTCCAGTGTAAGCGCATTTCCCTGTTTTTTCAACCCCATCTGTACATCCAGTATCTCGTCAAGCACGGATTTCAAACCCGTTGCGGATACTCCGCGGGTCAGACGATTGTAATGCCCGATCATGCGCAACACTAATACGGTCAACGCACCAACCCAAACACTCAATAAAATTAAAATACTAAGTACCATCGACGATTGGGTAAATTCCATGCGTATCTTTTATAGTACGATTCATCCGTTTTATTTGTCAACGAGTACTCACTCCCGGAGTGAGTCAGATACGACACTCCCGGATTTCCTCTTGACATCCACCATGGGATACCCTACGATTTCCTCATGCCCGTCCGCACCATTCCACTCGCCACCGATGAGTACTATCACATCTATAACCGTGGGGTAGCCCGGCAGCCGGTGTTTTCAAAAAAATACGATTACGAACACTTCCTCACGACGATCTCCTATTACCGATTCGCCCATCCTCCGATGCGGCTCTCCTTATTTCTGGAACTCGCAGAGCCTATCCGAGAAGGAACGTTGAAACGTCTGGAAACCACGGAGCGCCTGGTGGACATCGTCTGTTTTGTCCTCATGCCCAACCATTTTCATTTACTCATCAAACAGCGAAGCGCTGATGGGATATCAACATTCATCCGTAAAAGCATCAACAGCTATAGCCGATACTTTACTACCAAATATTCCCGCCCCGGAGCGCTGTTTCAGGGCGTCTTTAAGGCCGTCCGCGTCGAGAGCGACGAGCAACTGCTCCACCTTTCCCGCTATATTCACCTCAATCCGCTTGTATCGTTCATCGTCAGGGAGAAAGACTTCCTCTCCTATCCATGGTCATCGTTGCCGGAATACCTCACCGGCAAACCGCATCTCGTTGACCCTATGCCTATCATGGAACATTTTAAAACGCGCCACGCGTATACACAGTTCGTTCTGAACCAAGCAGACTACGGAAAGAATCTTGAATCCATCAACCATCTGACGCTGGAAAAAGAAAATAATCCCTAAGTGCAGAGCTAACTCACTCCGGGAGTGTAAGTGGTGGGTATTTGTCAACGAAGAAATTACCTGCTATCGTAAGCACATGCTCGCTAAAATTTCCTCGGGCGCTGTCGTAGGGCTAGACGCCGTACCCGTGACGGTAGAAGTGGATATCGCTTCGCAAGGCCTCCCCTCATTTACCATCGTAGGACTTCCGGACAAAGCAGTGGAAGAAAGCCGCGAGCGGGTGCGGGCAGCCATACGCAATAGCGGCGCGGAATTTCCGGCCAAACGCATCACGGTGAATCTGGCTCCGGCGGACCTGCCCAAAGCAGGACCCGCGTACGATCTGCCGATTGCGCTTGGAATTCTCATAGCATCAGAACAATTGATCGCCTCAAAAGAGGAATCTCTGTATTTAGGCGAACTGTCACTCGACGGCGGACTCCGACACACCAACGGCATCTTGCCCGTAGCAATGCTTGCTAAAGAGCAGCATACATCCTCTATCTATCTGCCCGCTATTGATGCATGTGAAGCTGCTGTACTCAAAGGACTCACGGTGTATCCCGTTTTGTCGCTGCTTGCTCTTTTTCATCATCTGAACAAACAAAAACCCATAGAACCGCAACCCCACAAATCCTTCCATCAAATCAGCGAAGCCCCGGAATTTGATTTTGATCTAGCGGACATTCGGGGTCAGGAACATGTGAAACGAGCCCTTGAAATTGCTGCAGCCGGTGGACACAATTTATTTCTCCACGGTCCGCCCGGAGCGGGAAAAACCATGATCGCCCGCACGATCCCGTCAATTTTACCCGATCTCACAGAACGGGAAGCATTGGAAGTTACTAAAATTTACTCGGTCACCGGCAATTTACCTATCGGCCAATCTATCATCAAACACCGGCCGTTTCGCGCACCGCACCATACCACCTCGCGAATCGGTCTGATCGGCGGTAGCGCGCACCCGATGCCCGGTGAAATTTCCCTCGCGCATCGCGGCGTTCTATTCTTGGATGAATTTCCCGAGTTCCCGCGCCACGTCCTTGAAGCGCTCCGCCAACCCATGGAAGACGGCATTGTATCCATTTCCCGGGCCGCCGGGTCTGTCGTGTATCCGGCCAAATTTATGCTGATTGCCGCCGCTAATCCATGCCCATGCGGCAACTTTGGGTCAGAAACCAAACGCTGTACGTGCTTACCCGGCACGGTCAGCCGGTATCAAAAACGCATCTCCGGTCCATTGATAGACCGCATTGATCTCCATGTCCATGTGCCGGCAGTTAAAACGGAAAAACTTACCGACCAAAACAGCCAACCCATTGAGTCCTCCGCCATGGTCCGCACACGCATCCAGCGCGCGCGCAACATGCAGATTCGCCGACTGCGAAACACGATCCATCAATCGAATGCGGAAATGACGACAAAAATGGTAAAGGATCTGTGTCCGCTTTCGGATGAAACTGCGGCGTTTTTACGAAAAGCAGTTACCATGATGCAATTATCCGCACGCGGCTATTTTCGGGTCATCAAAGTGGCGCGCACCATCGCGGATCTTAATCAAGAAGAAATGATCGGGCTTCCTCATATAGCAGAAGCACTGCAATACAGGCCGAAAGAGGAAAACGCATAAAAAACCCCGACGTACCGTCGGGGTTTTCGCAAGAAGAAAATAATCAAAAATTATCCACCGATTTTATACATCCCGGTTCCGCATACTGGACATTTCCCTTTCATTGCGGGTTTCCCGTTTTTCATCGTCACTTTGACTGCACTCGGATCTTCGCGCTTTGCGCGGCATTTCACACAATACATGCTTGCCATATTCTTTTTCACCTCCTCTCAGCTTTTCCAAAACCAGAATAAGCCAAATTCCATCCCAAAGGCACCAACTGCCAACAAAATAGTTTTTGCAAGGTCCCGTTTAATCTCGGTAAGTTCTGCGGTTTGTTCCGGTTGATCAGGTGCTTGTTTTAATGATGCAGGCTGCACTTTGAATTGATAGACGTGAGCGCTTGGCGTATGTAGTTTGTTTCGGGAGTCAGCAATAATTTTTTCACGCCGTGTCTTTTTTGGCATAGGCTGAAGCTGTTTAGCCTCGTGGGCATGAGCGTAGCATGAGCGAGGCTCGCTTGTCAACTTCTGTCAATGTTGGTACAATACATACGCACATTGGAATCCGGATTCTCGGGGGGTGCCGTACGGTACCCCCAGGAAAGTCCAGACAGCAGAATGCAGGGGAGGGAACGCAAGTTCCCCATCGAAAGACCGGGTGCCCCGATATCGAAAGATATTGAGGACAAGGGCCGAAATGACGGCCCGAGAGAGTCACAGAGACGACCATGATCCTGTAGCCCGACGGCTATGGAACGTGTATGAAACGAGACAATCCCACCCGCTGCAACCGATGAAGTTCCCGCTTCACCCTCCGAAGCCTTGGCGAAGGAGGGCGACAACCACGCATTCGGAAGTCTCCAATAGGGAGAACGGGATAAAATTTGCGGGCATTAGAGAAATGAGAGTCTAGAAACAGAATCTGGCTTACGAGATTCCAATGTGCGCTTCTATTTTTCCACAAACTCCTCTACCAACACCTGAAGCACCAGAAGTATCGGCACGGCCAGAATGATGCCGGTAATTCCAGCCAGACGCGCGCCGATCATAAGGGCGAGAATCGTCACCAGCGGAGAAAATCCGGTCACATGCCGCATAACGAGAGGGACCAGGATATTATTTTCTATTTGCTGAACGATAACATACAGAGCAACCACCGATAATGCAAGAATCGGTGACACGCCAAGCGCTACCAACACTGCGGGAACTGCCGAAACAATCGGCCCGATGGTCGGCATAACTTCCAAAAACCCGGCAACAATCGCAAGCGGCAGCGCAAATTCCACATGGAGGATGAGAAGGCCGATGTAGGAAAATAAGCCCACAAACGCCATAAGGATAAGTTCCCCGCGCACCCAAGTACCCAAACGTTTTTCGATTCTTCGCAGTACCGCAAGCACCTGCATCCCGACCGTCTCGCCCATCAGTGATGTTGCGACTATTTGTGCATGATGGCGCTCAAGCAAAAAATAAAAAGTGAACACCAATACCATCATCGTCGTTATGATGTTGGAAAAAATACCGACCGTCACCTTCACCACATTTTCACCGATGGGAGCAATCTGTGACGTGAGTGCACCCACATCGATATTCCAATACGGCAATACGCGGCTGACGACCATGGGGAGTTCCTTCATAAATCTGGTGGACTGCACCACCAAAACCGGTATGGCGCCGGCAAACGATACTCCCAGGAATCCGAATATGACCAAGTATACAAGGCCAATCGCAATAAAACGCGGCAACCGGAACTTCACCAAAGAATAGACAAGCGGATGAAGAGCCGTCATGAGGAGAAACGCAATAAAAAGAAGAAACAGAATATCCCGGATCTGCAGCACCAACCACAATCCTGCGACCAACGCAAACGCAAACAATATAGTCCGATACGATATTTCCACCTTTGATGCCATCACATTAGTTAGTATACCACGCAGTGACACAGGCTGCCACCGCTTCACCACAACTCGTGTCTGACACGTCAAACCACTGAATATGTTTTTCTTTCTTAAACCACGTTACCTGTCGTTTGGCATACTGATACTCTGCCCAAGCCCACTTTGCAAGCGCCTCTTTTTTCGTGCTTTGACCGCGCGTGAAAGAGAGAAGTGATGCAACGCCCAGTATTGGCGGCAGTCCATCACGAACTTCGCTTGCGGCTTTGTCAAAACGCTCTGCTACTCGATTGGTAATTCGTTGTTTGAGCATCGCAAGCGGCGCAATAAGACCTATCCACAACGCGTCGAAGTGCGGCCGTACCTGCGGAATATATTTCGCGGACATTGCCACTTCAATTGCCCGAATGAGTCGCCGCGGATTTTTTTGATCCGACTCATTCATTCTCCCCCACCGATCCGGACTAACGCGCTGCAACTCCTGTTGAAGCGATTCAAGAGATGCCGCATGGAACGCGTTGCGAAGCGCCGGGTTTGGCGGCACCGCAAGAGAATCAATCGCCGTCGTAAGCGCCGTGAGATAAAATCCGGTTCCGCCCACAACGATCGGCAATTTTTTCCGCTTATGGATATCCACTATTACCGATCGCGCAAGCCGGACAAAGTGAGCAACGCTGAATTCTGAACCCGGTTCCACAACATCATAGAGCCAAACCGCTCCATCGTCACTGCGATCTTTTCCGGTCAAAGCGTCAAGCCCTTTGTATACCTGCCGCGAATCTGCGCTGATCAATTCTCCGTTCCACTGTTTTGCCAGCTTCAGTGCCAATGCAGTTTTGCCGGTCGCCGTGGGCCCGCAGATGATCAATATTTTTTTCATTGGTACGTTCCTGCGCGAAGGTTTGTTTTATTAATAATCTCTTCAAGAATTTTCCAACGTCGTTTCTTTTCTCGGTGCGGCACATCGTCTGCAAATGTTTTGTGCGCAGCGGTCATGGGCCGGTCTGAATACATAGCAACGTATGCTTTAGAAAAACCAACTGCCTTTACCAATGACACCGTATTGGCAAACTGCTCTTCTGTTTCTCCGCAGAATCCAACGATGATATCGGTTGAAATGGTAACGCCAAAAATTCCGGCACGAAGTTTTTTAACTAAAGCGAGATACTCCTCCCGTGTATACCAACGATTCATCCGACGTAATACCTCGTTGTCCCCTGACTGCACCGGCAAATGAATATGGCGGGAAACCTTTGAATTTTTTGCGATCACGTCAATGAGGTCATCCGAAAAATCCCACGGGTTACTGGAGATAAAATCAATGTCCTGTATTCCTTCAATCTTGCAAATTTCTTCAAGGAGGTGTGGAAATAATGTCGGTATTCTCAGTCTTCCTAAGTGCTTGACGTAGGTTGCCTTGTCTGTCATTCCGGGCTTGACCCGGAATCCATCATTTTTCAAAAAACTGGATCCCGGCTCGATGGCCGGGATGACAGATTCTGATACGAGATCCGCGCCGTACGAGTTGACGTTTTGGCCAACGAGAGTAACGCGTTGGTACCCTTGCTCTGCAAGCGTATGGCATTCGAGCATAATATCATCAAATGGTCTACTCACTTCCCGCCCCCGGGTAAAAGGTACGACACAAAATGTGCAGAAGTTGTTGCAGCCATTCGTGATGGGCACGAGAGCGTGGTTCCTGTTTGTACGGATTGGTGCGGTATCAAACCCCACTTCCTCAATCGGGAGAAACTCATCAACCGCCGGCATTTTTTTAGCAAGGAGAGAGAGCATCTTTCCGGTTTTTTCCCGCACTGCCATCCCCACCATGCATCCGGTCACAACAATTTTGAGTTTTTCGTTTTGCGTTTTGAATTTCTGTAAGTTGTGCACCAAACCATACACGCGGTTCTCCGCTTTCTCCCGTACCATACAGGTGTTAATCACCACATCATCTGCCGTCTTTATGGACCGTGCTTTCGTATAACCACGCGATTTATAGAGCGCTGCGATACGCTCACTGTCCGCCTCATTGGCCGCACACCCGAAGGTGACAATCCAATATTTCATAAGATGAATTTTTCTATGATCACTGCTACCCCGTCTTCCTCCACGGTCGGTGCCACAAAATCGGCAATTTCCTTAAGCTCAGGAACGGCGTTGCCCATAGCGATTTTCAGCCCCGAAGCCATAAGAAGAGGGAAATCGTTATACCCGTCTCCCACGCCGATAATCTCCTCTGTTTTCAACTTGAGTATCCGGGCCACTTCCACTATACCATGCAGTTTGGACGCTTCTTTTCCCGTCACATCGATACTCATATATTGTTTATCCCACGCATCCAGTTTATGGACGGCCACATTGGAAATTTTCATAAGGTGATCCATCACGGTTTGTACTTTTTCCGGCGGCACCTGGGGCATATAAAAACTCAATACTTTTTTGGGCATCGGACCACCGGTGTATACATGGTCCTTTTGTGCGTCAAATAATATCGCATCCAAGCCAAACATCGACGCCACCCGGTAAATGTCGGGTATCGCCGCTTTTGGGAGAATCACTTCGTGGATGTATTGCTTGGTTTCCGGGTCATAGATAAGCGTCCCGTTATTGATAACACATGGCCCGGACAATTGCAGATGGGCTAACACCGGGAGTGCCAGATCCAATGGTCTGCCGGTCGCGACACACACGTGAATGATTTTTCTTGCACGTGCTATCGCAGCAGTCACCCGGGGGCTTGGCATGCTGTCTTTGCCATGAACGAGGGTCGTCCCGTCTAAGTCGAGGATAAGCGCTTTGTACTTCATCTACTCTTTCCCAACGATCACACGAACATCGTACGAAGCATCTTGGGGCAAATCAGTCCCGGAAGTGTCAAGCGTGTACATATCTTTAAGATCTCCCTCTAAGAGTGCAGCGATGTGCTGTTTATCAGCATGAACCATAATTTTTGTTTTTGTATACGTATAGTCATCGGTATTTCCAACATCCTTGACGGTGTACCCTTTATCTTCAAGAAATTTTTTCATCTTACTTGCCGCTCCCGGGGTACCGCCGCCATTGAGCACTTGAATCGTGACATCTGCGCGTGATACTGCTGGCGCAGGTGTGGGCGTCGGAGTAGGAGCTGAAGTAGGCGTTGGTTTGGCAAACAAAACAGGCATCTTTATGGTCGGCCGGTTCATGGCAAAAAACAACACGCCGCCGGTCACCAAAGCCGCTATCACCACAATGACAACCCACAAAATAATCGGCAAAACAGGATTGCCCTTGTGGACAGAAATTTCCGGCATCACCGGACTCTTGCGGTCAAAAAGCTCCTCGACCAACTCCTGCTGCTTTTCTTCTTGCTGATCGGTCACCTGTTCTTCTTTCATGGAAACTTCAGGATTATCGGTTAGCACCGGATTTTCCGGCGTATCTTGTGGTTCTTCCACCACTTCCACCACCTGCGTTACCGGCTGTACTTCAACCTTTTCTTCTGCCACAGGAAGCGCAACTTCCTCTTGCTGTTTTTTCCGTGCCATACCATAACTATATCTCTTTTTTGTATTGCGGGTCAACCCCGTGTGCTGGTTGCCTAGATGGAGAACGGTGGACCTCCTTTAATTTTCTGCCACAGC
>JBBTTP010000059.1:0-6469 GCA_038064215.1 Patescibacteria group bacterium
TCATGAGTATTGCGCGACGTACCAAAAAACCATTGGCACCTATCGTCGTCATAGGCTCCGGCTTAAATCGAACCGTATAATATCCCTCGCAGTCTTTTACCATCCCGGACGCTATATACGCTTCATATATATATGATAGTCTGTCTGCTTTTCCTAAATACCATACTAATGGATCTCCGGCACCAAACAGCGCAAAATACCTGTCCAATAGCGACGTAGTAGGATCATAGTGATAGCGTAATGTTTCTACCCCAACTATGCGTTTATCTTCCAAAAACGGTACAGTCATATTAGTAAACCAGTTAGGGTGCGGTAGTACGTTATCATGGTCGATCATCGCGAGTATTTCGTTTTTTGCATGACTGATGCCTGTGGCTTTATTGTACTCTGCGCTTTGTTTGGTCGGATCCACGGCAAACCAGTTCACGTTATATGCAGAAACGATATCACGGGTCGTGTCCGTTGATGCTCCATCAGCTATGATAATCTCTATCCTGTCTTGCGGGTAGCGCTGGCTTCGGATACTTTGCAGGCACCGTCCGATCGTCCGCGATGAATTATGCGTGGCGATGACGACGCTAATGGTGGGAAGCATTATGTTTTTCATAGACCTGTATGAGTAGTGAAAGACTTGTTTTTGTCACATCCTTCCACCGGAGACTTTTTACCCAAGAAATTCCATTTTTTTGATACTCACGATATAGATTCTGATTTTTATAAAGCCCAATAGCTTCCCGGGCTAAAGATTGTGGAGAATTATCATCCACCACAATGCCTGTTCTCCCGTGCTGCACCACTTCCGAGAGGCCATGCGTATCATAAACGACCGATGGCGTACCCTGGCTTGCGGCTTCCAATACCACCAGACCCCAGCCTTCCTTTACAGACGCATGCAGAAGGACATGCGCTTTTCTCATTAAAAAAAGCTTTTTTTTCTCTGATACGTATCCATAGAATGTAACACGCAATCGCTTGACTCGTAACTTCAGATTATGTTTTAGCGTAGCAAGATATGCTTCTTCACCAGTACCGACAACCCACAAACGGGCAAGGGGCAACACGTCACATATCAAAGAAAATGCACGAATGACATCCTCAATGCCTTTCATTTTTACGATTCGACTGACAAACAAGAATGTTGGTTCGTGTTCTTTTTGAGGAAGTTTAAAAATAACCCGACTAAGCGGAGGACAAGGTATTGCCGTACATTGGGCAGCAGGTACTCCGTGTCTCACGAGATCGCGAATAGTCGCCTGGGCGTCTGCCCAAAATGGTATGTGCCGATAGAGCCGGAGGTAGAGTAACTCCATCGCTCTCCCCACAATATTTATGGGAAATGGATACATACTATCCCAGATATCGCCCGCGACTTCATGAATAAATGCGACAATAGGAACCTGTACATATAATGGGGTAAAAAAAGGAACACCATGAATTTCATCAACAACGATATCGAACTCTTTCCTGTGCAATAAATAATATATCGGTGCAGCCAGATAGACCGTCAGGGGTCCAGCCCATCGAACAATGTTAACCCCGGAAATAAATTCTTCACTGCGCGCGTTATTGAAGCCTGCGGTAAACCATATAACCGTATGTCCTGCTTTTACCCACGATTTTGCGTGCTCGAGCGTAACTATTTCTGCTCCACCGGATTTAGGGTGTTTAATATCCCGCCAATTGAGGATTAAAATTTTCATGCGGATCTATCCAGTATTTATCCGGAAGTTAAGCTCCGGGTCGAAGCGCCACTTCCGTTTATTGATGTTGTCGTAGTAGTGAAGTATCCGGAGGCGATAAAAAACTGCCAGGGTATCCCACAAGGTGTTAAACGCTACAATTAAAAAATTAGTATTCGTAATACTGGACACTCCGGTAAAATTAAGCTCGACGGGAGCTTCAAAAATTCTTGTATAACCCAAGTGGTTTGCTACCGCAAGTATTTCTATATCAAACGCAAATTGTTTCACAAGGAGCCGGGGCAAGACGTCCTCCAACACTTCCCTTCTGAATAATTTCATACCGACCTGGGAATCGCGTATGTTCAATCCAAACAAAAATTTAATAATTATCTGATATCCCCATGAAAGGAGCTTGCGTTCCTTCGGATACCTGATTTTTGACACCGGATGTCGCTTACTCCCGACGATGATATCCGCATTATACCAATGGTAATGGGCGAGCATCATCGCAAGTCCGTCGGCGTGTATATCACCACCGGAATCTAAAAACCCAATAATATTTCCCTTACTTTGGGCTATCCCGTAACGCACGGCGTATCCTTTTCCATGATTCGTCCTGTATCCCGTTACCCTCAAAAATGGTGATTTCACTTTATCCGATTCTTGCCTACTCCCATCTACTTGCCCGTCGATAACGACGATCACTTCATATGAATAAGAAAGGAGTTCCAATTCTCCCAGGATGGCGCGTAAGTTTTTCTGAATTGATTTTTCCTGTTTATAGACAGGAATGATTAACGAAAGAAGTTGATGCTTTCGATGTTCCATACGCATAGTATAGCAAAAGAGAGAGAAAAAGAGCGAGCGAAACCGCTATATTTACTCCGATGACCTGGGATATAGTACCATGAAACAGGACAAGAAGAATCGCTTGAAGCAGAGCACATACCGACGTAATGATCCACACGTTTACCTTATCTAAAGCCAAAAGTGTCTGTATCAGAATGCTTGAGAGAGAGAAAAAAGACATAAAAATAGCAAACGTCCCCATATATTGAGCCGCTCCATAAAATGCCTTTCCGAAGGCAACGAGCACAATCTGAGGCGCGATAAAATAGAAAGCCGTCAACCCAATACAGACCATCCCGATGATAAAAAGTCCGATCGCCACCAATCGCGAGTGTCCCTGACCGCTTGCTTTCCGTTCCGATACTACCGGAAAAAGCACGAAACTAACAGCTCCGGTTGCGTAAAAGAGCACTTTTCCCAACACGGACAGCGACGCGTAGATACCCGCTTCATAAGCCGTAAAATAGTGCTTTACCAAAAGCACATCCTGGCTAAACAGGAGGGTAATCCCAAGAGTTGTAACAAGTGCCGGTACGCTAAAGCCCAGCGCTTCCTTCCTGTTTATGGTGATGGGCTTCTCTTGGATATGCGTAAAAAATCGCAGGGGGATAAACGAAAGTCCGTAGGCGATACTATTGGAAAAAATATTACTCACCAGTGTCCACCCCACGCCAAAATAGGCAAACAACGCACCTAATATAAGACGAAGCGTCATACCTATGGTGACCAACACGCTGGAGGCGGTAAACAGCTGAAATCCCTGAATCGCGCTCCCGTTGACGATGCCCACCATAAATGTCGCAAAGATAACATACAGCCATACGATATACCATGGAGACGCTATATGAAGGAATGCAGCGACTGCCTGTGAAAAAAAGAATATAAAAACCATTCCCACGCCCTCCAGCAGAAGTATTTTTATCGTCGCAACGCGGATGAGAAATCTTGCCTGCCCGTGTTCGTTTTTGGCCTTTAATATGGAAAAAAATTTCACCAACACGGTTTGAATAACAGTGGATGGAACGTTCAGGATATAAAAAAGAGCAAGAAGGGCAGCAAGTTCTCCGTAGGCTTCCGTACCAAGTATTCTTCCCACGAACAGATGATACAACCACCCGGCGATATTGGCAGCCATGGATCCCATAAGCACAATCGTGCTGTGCTTAAGGAGCGGATGATTGATAATTTTTTTTATGGTATTCACAAAAAAAATCGTTGATAAAAAAGCGTTCCGAGGGCAGCAACGCCGTCCCGCCAGGTCAGTTTTTTCCCTTCAGAAAATTTTCTACCGTGATAGGATATCGGGACTTCATAAATCTGATACCCTGCCTTGAGTATTTTTGCGGTAAACTCCGGCTCAAAATCAAAACGCCTTGCCCGTATCGTTATAGCGTCCAGTACCGAGCGGCGAAAAACTTTATATCCCGTCTCCATGTCCGTTATATTTGTGTTGTAAAGCAAATTTGTCATAAGAGTCACAAATTTATTTCCCATCATATATATATACATGGTGGAAAGATGCGGTCCTAAAAACCGGGATCCGTATACCACGTCTACCCGATCATCGCTAAACGGCTCCAGTAATATCGCGTAGTCATCCGGGTTATATTCAAGATCTGCATCCTGAATGAGGATAATGTCGCCGGTTGCCGCGGCAAACCCTTTCACCAGCGCCGCGCCTTTGCCCTGATTAAACGGCAAATACATAATCGTGCATCGTTTTTCCCATTGAAGCAATTTTTCTCGCGTCCCATCAGTAGACCCGTCATCGACAACAATGAGTTGTTTCTTCCAATCTTTTAGTTTTCGGGACAAAACCGACGACAGTATGGTATCTATCGAACGAACCTCGTTGAATACCGGCATGATGATGGAAACTGTTTTCATGAGTCTATGCAATAAAATACCCCTGTAAAAAAGCTGTTGCCGCCAGCACAAATACCACGGCAAATATCATGGCTGCCAGAATCTTTATCCACGTATTATGCACGCTGCCGAAAATAAAAAAAAGAGGAAAAGCAGAGAGCATGTACCGGGGAAGCGAAGAGAGTGTACCGGTTAACGTCGGCGTTACGAGAATTGCCAATGAATAGATGAGGTATGATGGACGGACACGGCGTTTATACCCAAGCCACAAGAGCCAAATTCCCATTATTAAGGCAATAAATTCAAACACAGAAACCATATAGGTCAGCGTAAGCGGCGCGACCGAGAAAAAAATCTTAAGGTATCGCCATGCCACCTGTGGCAAAAAGATAAGCGCATTTCCGCTTCTTTCGGCTCCAAATGCAGGTTGGACGTGAAAAAATGCCAGCGGATCGCCGATGCTCGCGTTCAAATATACCATATAGGAAAGGAGGCCCACGGGAATCAAGCATATCCCGATGAAATGCACCCAACGGCGGGCCTGCGGACGGCTTCGCGCATACTCCCAAAGGACAGCGGGAAATAGAAAAATCCCAAACAATCTTGTGGTGCTAGCAAAGAAACCGCTTACCCCGGCAACGAGCCACCACTGCCGCTTTGCCGCATACAGACAGAGTGCGGACAACAATAAAAATAAACTTTCCGTATACGTTGCCGCAAAGAAAAAACTCGTCGGGAACAAAAGGAACAGCAGTAATGACCACCGCGCATTTATCTGGTCGTTATCACGCGCAAGCAAATAAAAAAGCAATAGGCCGAAAAAAAACGACACATGGGAGATAAGAAGAGAAACCGTAACATCATCAATCCCGGATACTTTCGTCAGCCAGCGGATAAGGAGGGGATACAAAGGAAAAAAAGCCTGTTGATACGGTCCATATCCCCAACGTGCGATCGTCAGGTAGTATACCCCGTCAAAATTGGACCAGAAAGACGGCCCCAAAAATCGTGTAGAGAGCGGCCAAAACGCCGGAGCAGTGTTTTCTATTATCCCAAGTGCGCCTCTCCGGAAAACAAACACGGCACTAATAAACGCGATCACCTGCCAAAGCTTTTTCATAAACTTCTACTGTTTCGGAAGCAACTTTTTTCCACGAAAATCGCTTTACCCATGCATATCCTTTTTGAATACGTTCTGTCCGCTCACTCGTTGATAACTTCTCTGCATGAAGTATTCCGTCCATAATACTTGATATATCTGATGCATTCACCCGTATAGAAGGACCGGCAATTTCATCCAAGCTTGACCCACGGGCGCATACCACCGGACACCCACAGGCCATAGCCTCCAAAATTGGAAGCCCGAATCCTTCAGCAAACGACGGTTGTACGTAAACAGTTGCAAGATTATAGAAGGCCACCAAATCTTTTTCTGGTACAAATCCGAGCCGTAATACTTGCTCCTCGAGATGGAGCGATCTGATGAGATAATTAATTTCCTGTGTTTCGCAAAGATTACTGTCTAAGAATGCTTTCCCCACCAATACGAGCGTTGCTTTCAAAGACAGTCTTTTAACAAAGACTGTCTTTGTTAAGATATCAAAAGCTTTTACAGCCCCTTGTACATTTTTATTCCAATTAACATCGCCGACGTAGAGAATGAAACTGTCCGGCAGGGAATATTTTTTTTGAACCGATAATAATACGTTCCTGTCCTTTATCGGATAGAATGTTTCTGCAGGTGCCAGGTGGATAACATCAACAAGGCTCTCGCTAAACCCAGTAATTGCTTGTATATCTCGCTTGGAAGCAATAGAGTCTGTGATAAGCCTTCGCGCATTTTTAAGCGAAAATTTTTGTACGCGCCATTTGAGATCTCCGCGAATACCCCGGGGGAAATGCGATGGATAAACCAAAGGAATCAAATCATGCACAGTGACCACGACTGGTTTCGGCTTGAGTAAGGAAAGCGTAAGAAAAAATGGATCGAAGTAAGGATAATGGACCAAATCAACATTTTTGGGTACTTTTTGTTTTCGAGTAAAAAATGAATACGAATGTTTGCTTTCGTA
>JBBTTP010000060.1:0-5874 GCA_038064215.1 Patescibacteria group bacterium
CTTTCATTTGAGAGGGACATCAAGTGGCTTAACAGCGAGATAGAGAGAGACCTGGGGCTTATCTGGAAATTTAAATTTTTTGGACGTGAGAAAGAAACGGGTGCGCCCCTCAGGATATACCAGTATTATTTATGGGGCCTCATGGGGTTAGGGTTGGTTGCAGTAAAAACCGCGGAAACCGCGCAAGAAGAACTTGATGGAACCCCCGGAAAAGGCCACTAATTATTTGCCGGGGTGTGCTTCTCCACCCGGACCAAAGATTCTTTCCTTTACATTCTTTGGCAGCAATTGAGATGCATAGAAGGCAGTGGAGATAAGCTGCATGCCGGTTTGCAATCCTTGACCTCCGCCGAATCCCATAGGCATAGCTTTTGTCTTCATCATTTCTTTTACTGCACTGACAACGGTAGGAATGGCGAGGATGACGCCTATGGAGATGAGGCTGGTGGCGACGCCGCCTACCCCACCTACGCCCAAGATGGGCTGAGGCAGAAGCGGCGCGACCCACAGGCCGCCTTCCGTCACGCTTCGCACCAGGATATTGGCCAGTAAAATGAAAAAGCCGGTGATCGGAAATGCAGCCAGATTCGCAACCAGATTTTTTATCCAGTTGGAAAACATTTCACTCCCCGGAAATACGTCAAGAAGTATCTGCACCGGAGCGGTGATGACTGCCAAAAGAATTTGGATATAGCTTCCCAAAAGCAGGAACAGGATGCGGATGAAAGCAAACAGGTAGACAAGGGCAAGGATAAGTTGAAACAATGGGCCGATGCCTGGAGCGTTAAAGAGAAGACCGGAAAGAAAATCCTTTATGGCTTCTGCAAATTGGCCGCTTAGGAGATCCGGAATCACCCAAAGCGACGGATTCATGTTTATTATCGGAGTGAAAATTCCACTAAATAAGGTAAAAAATCCTCCCCCGGCTGGATTTGAAATATTGCCTACGGCCGCCCAGGGCCAAAACAGGAGCTTAACCATGATATTTTCCGCGTAATTGGGAAACCCTTGGCGCAAGAGTGCCGTAGCCAGCACCATGACCAGATACATAAGGTCAATCATCAGCCCTACGATGGCGTAGGAAAAGGTGATGAGGATGAGGGTGACGACGACGCGCGGGAGGGAATTTTGTACGGTGACCACGGTTTTGGGGTCTATTTTTTTACGGAACATGACCATAAATCCCACAACCAGCATAAAAATTGCTAATAAAAGATACGCGATATTGCGGAATGCTTTCCAGATGCCCAGAAGTGGCGCCAGGCCGTTAAAGCCAACGCCCGTGGCGGCATACACAGGTTTCGGGAGAAGTCCAAGCGTTTGTCCGGTATCTGCCAACCATAGGCCAAAGTCAGCGGGGGGAGTGGCGTACATCATCGCGATGCCGGATCCGATATTAGCAAGCGCGCTTTTTTGCAATAATTCACTATGGATTTGCCGGTTGTTCGTACAGGCATCGGGACCAAAAAAGGGGATAATGGCACAGGTTATGCTCATGACGTTGCCGTAAAACGTATTGGCGATGTGCGGGGCGACGCTGACGGAGTCGTTTATGGCGGCATCATCGTTATCCAGGCCGTAATTTTTGCCCACCCACGCTGCAGATGCCGGATTGAGTGCACTCACTACCCACGTGGTTAATAGGAGGATCAGGGTCAGCCGGAGAAAGGTAGAAAAGCGTTGCATATGGATATTATATATCAAATTTATTGGATATTCAGGTTGAAATTGGTCAGGCCGGTGACACCGGTGAATGTGGCGATGGTGCGGAGGATGAGGTATGCAGCGACGATGACGACCAGGCCCATGATTGCGTTCGTAATCGTTCCGCGGGCTTCTTCCAGCTGTTTTTGGTCGCCTGCGGAAAACAAGAATTTAAATCCGCCGACCAGAAGCATGACAAACAGGGCAATGCCGGCGATGGAAACAATCGCCGTGACCAGATTGCCGAATAGTGTTTCCAAAGATTGAATCGTGGCCGCGCCGTTTTCCGTTTCCAGTACTTTGGCAAAAACCTGTGTCATGGGGATATTATCTCGCAGGACGAGGAAGGCGTCAATGCGTCAGCGCAAGATATGCTTCAGCGTCTTAGGGCAAGAATAAATTTATGGAGCAAAACACCGACAAAATGCGCTTGCTTTTCCAGAACAAGCTGTTGACTGCTGTCGATGTAATCCAAGTCTTTTGTGAGTTGTATGTAATACTCGACTTCTACGAGCGATCCGTTGGCAATGGATAAAAATTGAAGAAATTCTTTTTGAGAAGCGCGTGCCTGGCCCTCTACAATATTGGCGGCAACAGAGACTACGGCTCTACGGATTTGGCTTGTTAATCCGAACAATTCATCTTTGGGGAATGTTTTTGTTGTTTTGTATATGGCGAGGACAAGCGTATGGGTTTCTTGCCACACGCGGAGACGCTTGTATCCTACACCATCTGAATCATTCATGCTCCGACGCACTGACGCATATCTTTCATATCTTGCGTTGACGCTTTTACTTAATTGAATGGCTTTGGGAAGGTCAGGGTGCCGCCGATGATCTGGACGCCCTGGAAGTTCTGGACCAGTACCATCATGGCCCATGCGGCGCCGACGATGATGAGGCCCACGATGGCATGCGTGATTTTATTGCGTGCGGCTTCCATATTGGTTTTGTCGCCGCCGCTGGTAATCCACTGGATACCACCCAGGATCAAATAAAAGAAGGCAAGCAATGCGGAAAGGATCAGAAGCACGCCGACTGCCGCGCTGATGAGCTGACCGACGTCATTAATCTTAAAGAGTGCGGCGCCTCCGCTGGTTGGACTGACGATGTTGATAGTTGGATCTCCTGCTGCGAATACCTTCATGGTGCCTCCTTAGCAATGAATTGATTATACCTTACTGTTTATTGTTGTGCAAGTCGCGTCGCTTGTCAAGAGCAATTATTTTGTGATTGTCTGCTCGATGGTTGGGATCGGGAGTTTGGGAAAATCCTTAAAGCCTACAAACTGGGCAACGATAGACATGATGGCCCACGTAGCGGCGACGATGATGAGGCCCACGATGGCATGGGTGATTTTGTTTCTGGCCGCTTCCAGAGACGATTTGTCTCCGCCGGACGTGACCCACGCCATGGCGCCGGTGAGAAGATACAGGAACGTCAGGAAAAAGGAGAAAATAAAAATGAGTCCCACGATATTGCCCACCAGACTGCCGACCACCTCTCCGCCTTTTGTATAATCCGGCGACGTGCCGCCGCCGAGCAGTTCAGGAAGGACAGGATTTCGCAGTTGTGCTAAAAGATTCATACCCTATTGAAACTTCAATTGTTTAATGACGTCACCGGGTTTACCTACCAGAATATCATAGCCGAAGAACTGGCCGGCGAGCGCGAGAATTCCCCAGCCAGCAATGACGACGACCAATCCGATAAACGCATTGTAGAGCCGGCTTTGCGCTTCCTGCAGCTTTGTTTTGTCTCCTGCCGCAGTAATCCAGGAAAAACCGCCGGTGATAAAGTTAAAGAGAAACCAGATGGCAGCGGCTACGGTCATAAAGCCGATGACTGCCGAGATGGTACCGGTAACTTTAGCAAGGGCCGTAGCGCCACCTGCCTCTCCGGCACCAAATATGCCCAATTTTCCAAACGGGCCAAGACCTTCACCGCCGATGCCGCCAAGTTTTGTAGGTTCCATATTATTTTGGTCCGTAAATCTGCGGATTCAGTATATAGGTTGCATCCCCGAAAATGATGTAGCCAAAGAGAGCGGCCAGTGCAAACGACCCCACGATGATGACGAGGCCTAAAAGCGATTGCCAGATGCGCGCCCAAGCGGCGGAGAGCGCTTTAGAGTCGCCTCCCGCGCTCATATATTGGTAGCCCGCGATGATGAGGTTGAGAAATGCGTAGATGCCGGCCAGGATAAACACGAGGCGCAGGATGTTGCTAAATAGAAGAATAAGTCCGCCGGTTTGTCCCGGAGCTCCTGCAATACCGCCGTATTTAGGGAGGGGATTCGTCACGGTGCCGAACAGTGAATCTTGGGCAAAAACTTTTGGTATAAAATTCATAATTATGGTATGACTGGTGCCAGCAAATTGACGCCGGTGAGCTTTTCCAATACCTGAATAATCCAATAGGACGTGACCACAATCAAGAGCCCCATGATAGCGCCGGTGATGGTTTTCTGTGCGCTCTCGACGCGTTTCGTATCACCTGCTCCAGCGCCTACTATAAACCCAAACCCACCGAAAATCAACAGGAGGAAGCTGATGACGCCGGCCAGCATAAACGCGTTCCAGACGATCACGCTTACCAGATCGCCGTACGTGGCAAATTTTCCGATGGTGGGAGAGAGGTCTTTTATTTCGACGGCAAACACACGGTCCATGATTTTAGTGTAGAGAAGGTTCCTCTGTGTGTCAACAGAATGATACAATGAGGCAAGAAAAACATGAAGCTTGAAGAACGTATGCATCAGGTGAAGAGTGAAGTGGATGAGGCCTTGGTGCGGTTTTTTGCAAAAAAGCGCCAGGAGGCCAAGCGGATCCATCCGTCTACCGTAGCACTGGTGGATCAGATTGCGGATCTCACGCTTCGGGCCGGGAAGCGGGTGCGGCCGTTTTTGTGCTGGGTGGGATATGAAGCGGTTCAGGTTATAGATTCCGGGAATCTTTTCTTTGATTCCCGGAATCAGCGGTTAATCCATGTGATGGTGGGATTGGAACTATTTCAAACGTTTGCGCTCATTCACGATGACATTATGGATGAAAGTGCCGAGCGTCGAGGCGGGAAGAGTATACATGCCTCTGTTGGCAAAAGCATGGCGATACTAGCCGGGGATTTGGCACTGGTGTGGGCAGATGAGGAAATGGGGAGAGCCGGAAAAGCCGTGCAGGCGCTCTATCAAAAAATGAAAGAAGAGGTGATGTACGGGCAGGCACTGGATGTGATGCGGGAGGCGGGAGCAAGCGATGTGGCGCAGGAGCGGGTGGATGAGCTCAAAACCGCGTGGTACAGCGTGGTGCGTCCGCTGCAGATTGGGAGCTGCCTTGCAATATCTGGCTCACCTTCCAGGAGTCAAAGCCCACCTGGAAGGTGGCCGAAGGACTCCTTCCAGGTGAAGTGTTTTGAGGTGTGGGAACGATACGGAGTGCCGGTCGGGAAGCTTTTCCAACTGCGGGATGATTTTTTAGACGGCGCAATAGATGAAAAAACTTTTAAGAAAAAGGCAGAAGTATTGCTGAATATTGCTTTGCAGGCGCTTACCGATGCAGTGATTGCGGATCACACCCGCGCGCTCCTTTTGGATATTGTCCAATTTGTCAGCACCCGCAAATCGTGATAGACTAGGCGGATCCATGGAAGATGCTGACTTCATCAACCGGATATTGCATCGGGATAAACGGGCCATCGTGCTTTTCTACCGCACGTACCAACCCAAGCTTACCCGGTTTATCAGGAGTAAAGTAGCAAGCCGCGAGGACGGGGAAGAGATATTGCAGGACACCCTTTTTGCATTCCTTGAGGCACTTCGCGATTTCAGCGGGAAATCCAATCTGCAGACGTTTCTCTTTTCTATTTGCCATCATAAAATTATCGATTTTTACCGCAGAAAAAAATTCAAACATCTGGTATTTTCCCAGGCGCCGCAGGTAGAAGGATTTGTGTCTCCGCTTTTGAATCCGGAAGAAGAATTAGATGTTATACTTTTGAAGGAAAAAATTCATCGGGTTATGGCGTCGCTGGTGCCCCAGTATCGTAGGATGCTGTTCCTCAAGTATTTTGAGGGCGTTTCCGTGGAAGATATCGCAGAAAAGTTTGCCATAACGTTTAAGAGCGCGGAGTCAAAGCTTTTTCGGGCGCGGAAAGCGTTTGTGGAGGCGTTTTT
>JBBTTP010000061.1:0-1293 GCA_038064215.1 Patescibacteria group bacterium
CGGTGGCGTTGACGGGGTACAGGCTGCCATTGGCCAGGGACCAGTAGTTGGTACCCAGTCCCGATCCTGCTGACCAGGACAGCGTGCCGGAGCCGTTGGTCGTGAGGGCATAGCCGGAGGATTGCCCAGCCGACGGCCAGGTGTAGGCAATCCCGCCGAAGGTGGTGGTCCCGGCCAGGGTCAGGTTTCCACCACTGGTCAACACATTGCTTGCCGAGTAAAAGTTGATGTTGCCGGTGTTGGTGTCCCCGAGTGTGAGAGATTGCTTCGCGGTGCTCGCAATGACACCACCCGCAGTCATATACGTTGCTCCTGCGGCTCCGGCACTTACCGATGCCGTGGGGGTGCCGGAGGCCACGTTGAGGAAGGCAAATTTCGCACTGGTTGTGGCTGTGCCGCCCACCAGGAGGTCCACGGTGGCGTTGACGGGGTACAGGCTGCCATTGGCCAGGGACCAGTAGTTGGTACCGACGCCGGAGGAATCGGTCCAGGCAGGGTTGGCTCCTGCTCCCTGGGTGGAGAGGACGTAGCCGCTCGTGCCTGGGGCCAGCGTCGTCATGGCGCCGGTGCCGGAGAAGTAGGGGACGCTCCCCTGGGCCACTGCAGACCAATTCTGTCCTGTACCGCCGTAGGTCGTGCCCAGCGTCCCCCAGGTGGGAGCACCTGCGGCGCCGGAGAGGAGCGCCTGGCCGGAGGAGCCTGCTGTGGTGAAGGTGAGGATATTGCCGGCGCCGTAGCCGATGCCGCCTGCGGTGACGTTGGACCCGGTCAGGGAAGTGGTGGTGCCGGTCCTTCCTACCGTCAGTCCGGTCTGGGTGGTGCCGCCGAGGGTGAAGGTTCCTGCAGATCGGGTGTCTATCGTGCCGCCGTTATTAATAAGAAGGTTGCCTGCCACATCCAGAGACGCCCCGGGACTGGTGGTGCCCACCCCGACCTGTCCGGTGGCGTCCACGAACAACCCCGTGGTTCCTTTGGGAGAGAGTTGGATGGGGCCGGTGGTGGAGGAGCCGATGGTGAGGGGGATCATCCGCTGGGTGGCAATGGTAGCAGTGGTCCGGTTGGTCCCCAGGGTGAGGACACCGGAGGTTGTTGCGTCTCCTTGCGTGGATCCGGTCCCCAGGACCTGGAAGTAGTTGGTGGTACTGGCTGAAGGGGTTGCCGTGGCCCCCACCAGCAGATCATCCGTGATATTGGTAGGAGACAGGGCCCCGGCATTTCTCTGCCAGTAGCCACTGATCCCCGTGGCCGGGGCGTAGATGTTGTTTGCGTAGAGATTGTTCCAGTACCGGGTGG
>JBBTTP010000062.1:0-1087 GCA_038064215.1 Patescibacteria group bacterium
CTTGTATTCTATCATTTTTTATGTAAGAATGGGATACATTTTTCCTATGGCACAAGACCAAAAACTTCAAGCGATTCGCCTTGCGATGGATCAGATCGAAAAACAGTACGGCAAAGGTTCCATCATGAAATTGGGCGAAAAGGCAAATATCCGTGATGCCATCGATGTCATTTCAACAGGCATTCTTCCCCTGGATTTAGCCTTGGGTGTCGGCGGTGTCCCACGGGGAAGAATTATAGAAATATATGGTCCGGAAGCATCGGGAAAAACCACGGTCTGTCTTTCTATCATTGCCGAAGCACAAAAAGCAGGAGGTGTCTCGGCTTTTATCGATGCTGAACATGCACTCGATCCCCAATGGGCAGAGATACTCGGCGTCAAGTTGGATGATTTACTGATTTCACAGCCCGACACCGGCGAGCAAGGACTGGAGATTGCCGAAACGCTCATTCGAAGCGGCGGCATCGATATTATCGTCATTGATTCTGTGGCAGCACTCGTGCCAAGGGCAGAAATCGAGGGCGAAATGGGAGACAGCATGATGGGCGTGCATGCACGGCTCATGTCCCAGGCATTGCGTAAACTCACGGCAGTGATTTCAAAATCAAAAACAATTGTGATCTTTACGAATCAATTGCGCCAAAAAATTGGTATCATGTTCGGCAACCCCGAGACGACCACCGGCGGCATGGCGCTCAAATTTTATGCCAGCATCCGTATGGACTCGCGCAAAACCGAAAGCATCAAAGACGGCGACCGCGTCATCGGCAGCCGCCACCGCGTGCGGATTGTAAAAAACAAAGTGTCGCCGCCGTTCCGCGTGGCAGAATACGACGTCATGCATGACGGAATATCCAAAGAAGGCGGGCTTATCGACGTGGGACTGGAACTGAATGTGTTAAGTAAATCCGGCGCATTCCTGAAATACGGCACGCAGATGCTGGGCCAGGGCAAAGAAGCAGCAAAATTATTTCTAAAGGAAAATCACAAAGTTGCCAAAGAAATAACCGACGCAATCTGGAAAAGTGTAAAATCGGGCCAAGCGCAAACCAAAGTCGTCATGGGGGCAGAAGAGAAAGAGTGATAC
>JBBTTP010000063.1:0-13118 GCA_038064215.1 Patescibacteria group bacterium
GTATGAAGCTTCAGGATATTGGATTTTTTTTCGTATTTATGAGCTTATTAGCCCTTCGGCGTCCGGTATTGTTTGTGTGGGCAGGACTTAGTTGCCTCGTACTTGCCATACCGCTGTTTGCCAGGTGGACGTTTTTTACGGCAGAGCGGCTGACGTGGTATGCAGCGGCTTTTTTCCTCGCGTTTATCCTTATTTCGCTTCTTTGGCCCCGTAAGGTACAATAATAATCATGAAGGTGCTTATCACGGGAGGCGCTGGGTATATAGGCTCCGTAACCAACGCGATTCTCCGGCAGCAAGGGTACGAAACAATGGTTTTTGACAATCTTTCGCTCGGGCACAAAGAGGCGGTTGGGGATACAAAGCTAATCGTTGGCGACCTTCGTAATAAGGAGGATATTGATCAGGCACTTGCCACTGAGTCTTTTGATGCCGTCATCCACTTTGCCGCGTATTCTTTAGCAGGAGAGTCCATGGAGAAGCCGTATGAGTATTACGACAATAATCTTCGTGGCGGACTGAATTTGCTGGAAGCGATGCGTACGGCCGGATGCAAGACAATAATTTTTTCTTCAACCAGCGCAGTATACGGATACCCTCCCCGCGTACCGGTAACCGAAGATGAGCCTATTTTACCAGTATCCGTTTACGGATCAAGCAAACGCATGGTCGAGGAGATGATTGAGTGGTATGGGAAAATTTACGGCATCCGCTCGGTGAGCTTGCGGTATTTTAATGCAGCCGGAGCTATGCTGGACGGGAGTTTGGGGGAAGCGCACACCCGTGAATCTCATATCATTCCTCTCGCTCTTGAAGTAGCCTCCGGGAAGAGAGAAGAATTTAAACTCAATGGCAATGATTATGATACACCGGATGGCACATGTATCCGTGATTATATACACGTTGTAGATCTTGCGGATGCGCACATAAAGGCCGCGGAATATCTCGCCAAAGAGTCAGCGTCAGTTGCTCTCAATCTCGGAGTGGGGAAGGGATACAGCAACCTGGAGGTTCTCGATACGGTTGAGCGCGTGACGGGGAAAAAGGTTATGCGTTCCTTCGGACCCCGCCGGCCAGGTGACCCCGCTAAACTTTGGGCGGATAATCAAAAAGCCAAAAAGGTCCTCGGATGGGAGCCCAAATATCCGGATTTGGAAACTATCATTGAGACAGCCTGGAAATGGCACCAAAAAAGTTCAAAGTGGGATACATGAAAATAGGCATTGATATAAGCCAAATCGTACATGAAGGAACCGGCGTGGCGAAGTATGTCCGCCAGATGGTTCGCGCCCTTGTGCAGTCCGATTCGAAAAACGATTATATACTTTTTGCAGCATCACTCCGTCGGCGTGAGGTTTTTCAACGTTTCGCTGCATCGTTGCCCAGGCGCGTGGCATTGATTACTGTTCCGATTCCTCCTACGGTACTGGATATTTTTTGGAACAGATTGCATATCGTTCCGGTTGAATGGTTTACGGGACGTTTGGACGTATTTTGGAGCAGTGATTGGACCCAGCCACCGTTACAACAGGCGCGTGGCGTGACGACAATACATGATGTGAGTTTTTTGCGGTTTCCCGAGAGTTTCGCCAAGAAAATAATTGCCGTGCAGCATCGTCGTCTGGCGCGCGCGATTTCGGAATGCGCTATGTTTTTTTGTGATTCTCAGTCTACAAAAAAAGATTTTATGGAGTTTTATCATGTCGAAGAGAAACGGATTGTCGTGGTATATTCAGGATTATGATTATTGCCATTGATGGATATGAAGCGAATGTCAAAAACCGCGTCGGCGTCGGAAGATATGCCTATGAGATACTCATACGCCTATATCAAAAAAGAAGAAAAGGACTAAATTTTCGCATTTATCTTCCCAACCAGCCACGGTTTGATATGCCCAAAGAGACTTTATGGTGGAAGGATCGGATCCTTCCAATAAAGAAATTTTGGACGTTTGTGAGTTTGCCGCTTGCCGTGACATTTGACACTCCGATTGCAGATGTAATCTTTACTCCGACTCATTATATCCCCCGGTTTATTTCAATTCCGCGCGTATGTGTCATGTATGATTTGTCATACCTATACTATCCGGAGATGTTTCGTGCTAAAGATCTCCATCAGTTGGTCCATTGGACACGGTATTCGGCGCGTCTCGCCAAGCATATTCTGACGATCAGCCATTTCAGCAAGCGTGCTATAATGGAGAAGTATGAAGTTCCCGATGAGCGCATAACGGTAGTGTATCCCGGATTGACTATGTCAGAAATATCAAATAGCAAATATCAAATAGCAAGAAATTATATCCTGTCTGTGGGGACGCTGCAACCGCGGAAGAATTACGTGCGGCTTATCGAGGCGTTTTCAAGTCTAAAAGATAAAAACGTTCAGCTTGTGATTGTTGGGAAAAAGGGCTGGCTATATGAAGAGATACTGGAGGCTCCCAAAAAGTATGGTGTTGATGGTCGCGTACAATTCCTTGATTTTGTTCCAGATGAAAAATTGCCGGGATTGTATAAACATGCCGTTTGTTTTGCGCTACCCAGTTTGTATGAGGGGTTCGGATTGCCGGTTCTGGAAGCGATGTCTTATGGCTGTCCGGTGGTCGTAAGCAAAACTTCAAGTCTGCCCGAAATTGCCGGGGATGCAGGTATTTATGTTGATCCGGAGGATATAGGAAGCATCAAGAATGGACTTGAAAAGGGAACGAAAGCAAGAGAGAGCCTTGAAGGAAAGCAAAAGATTAGCATTGGACTTGTACACGCTAAACAATTTACGTGGGAGAACGCGGCAAGAAAAACGTTGGAGATATTGCAAAACGTATGAGATTCGTTATTGATTTTTGGGTGTTTTTAGCAACATTAACCGGATTCATTCCGAGTCACACTGTTCGGTTATTTTTGTACAGGAACCTTTTCCGCATGAAGATTGGGAAAGACTCGAGTATACATTGGCTTGCGCGGTTTAATCAGCCTTCGGGTATTGAGATCGGGCACAATACGATTATCGGAAATGATGCGTTTTTGGATGGACGGTACTTTCGCAAATGGGAAAAAACACACCTTCCAGGTGAAGAAGACTTAAGAACACCTGGAAGGTGGAAAAAATTTATTGTATATCTTCGGGAGTTCATTAATCCCAAACGAAGATCTCTCAAGATTGGGAATAACGTGTCCATCGCAGGCGAAGTGCGGATATATACCATGCAGCATGATATTGATAGCCCGGATTTTAGTGAATCGGAAGGCGAAGTCATCATCGATGACTATGTCGTCATCGGAACGCGCGTTACGATTCTTCCGGGAGTTCACATAGGGAAAGGTGCGGTTGTAGCAAGCGGCGCCGTGGTCTCACGGGACGTGGAGCCGTATAGCCTGGTAGGAGGGGTTCCGGCGAAACACATCCGGTACCGGTCAAAAGATTTACGGTATACGCTCAAATTTGCAAGATTATTTCAATAGTTTCTCGTTTGTCATCCCGGCCCCCGAGCCGGGATCCATTTTTTTACGTAAGATGGATTCCGGGTCAAGCCCGGAATGACACCTTTTTTTATGGAACTTTCCATCATTATTCCCAGTTACAATACAAAGGCGCTTCTTGAGCGATGCCTAGCATCAGTGTATACCTCATTATTGCAGGCACAATTCAACTATGAGGTGATCGTTGTTGATAATGCTTCAGTCGACGGCTCTCCGAAGATGGTGAGTAAAAAATTTACTCAAGTACATTTATTGCTCAATAAAGCGAATGCAGGTTATGGAAAAGCAAATAATCAAGCCATTAAAAAAGCAAAGGGTAGTTACGTTTTACTTCTTAACTCTGACATAGTTGTTCAAAATGACGCAATTGGCGCACTGTACCGGTTTTTACAGGAGAAAAAGAACGCATTTGCCGGTGGAAAACTTTTGAACATTGATGGCTCACCGCAGCCATCCTGCGGGCCATTTTATACCTTGCCCGTGGTAGTGCTCATGTTGTTTGCCAGAGGCGATCATTGGGGGGCAACGCGGTATTCGCCACACGAGATCACAGCAGTAGATTGGGTTTCCGGTGCTTGCCTTATGGGTAAAAAGTCTGCCTTTGAGGATATTGGATTGTTTGATGAAAACATTTTTATGTATATGGAAGAGATAGACTTTTTGTACCGTGCCAAGAAGAAAGGATACGAAGTTTTTTTTCAACCCGAAGCCACGTTTATTCATTCAGGAGCTGCCAGCAGTGGGAATAGGCGGACGCCGGTCGTGAATATCTACCGCGGACTCCTGTATTTTTATCAAAAGCATTATGGTGGCTTGGCTCTGGCTGCAGTTCGTTTTATACTGAGAGTTAAGGCATTAGTGGTAATAGCGCTGGGACGTATGTTGGGAAGACAGGATATCGCATCTATCTATGAAGAAGCTCTTGCAGTGGTGTAACATTTTCTTATTGGTCTTTATTCCGTTGTATCCAAAATTGCCTCTTGTGGACGTGAGAAATACGTGGGTTTATGTGAGGGTTGAAGATTTTCTTGTGGGTTTTGTTTTGCTATTGTGGATTGTGTTGTTCGTGCGGCATAAAGTTACCCTGAAAACTCCGCTGACGATGCCAATACTGTTATTTTGGATAGCCGGTGCCGTAGCTACGATGCATGGCATTCTTTTAATTTTTCCCACGCTCCAGGAAGCATATCCGACTGTTGCATTTTTGAGTTTCTTGCGCCGCATGGAGTATATGAGTTTGTTTTTTATCGCCTATTCCGCAGTGAAGGATAAGCGGTATCTCACGACTATTATGGCTGTGCTGGTATGTACGCTTCTTGCAGTATCAATATATGGCATCGGACAAAAATACCTTGGTTTTCCGGCATTTTTAACCATGAATGAAGAATTTGCCAAAGGCATACCGATTCGTTTATCTCCATTATCGCGTATTTCATCAACGTTTGGAGGACATTACGATCTGGCTGCATACCTGGTATTAGTGCTTCCGATACTGGTGAGCATGATATTCGGGTTCCGGACTTTGTTCGTCCGCGGGGTACTGGTCTTAAGCGCCCTCTTGGGTTTTATCGTTTTATTTATGACGGTGTCGAGGATTTCATTTTTTGCGCTTTTTTTGTCGCTGGGTTTTGTGATATTTATGCAAAAGAAAAAGCTTATTCTTTTTTCCATTCCGGTGATTGTCCTCATCACATTGCTGTTTGTCAGTATTTCCCCAAGCATATACGACCGTTTTGGAAATACGATAAAAGCGATTGACGTGGTCGTGGACGCCAAGACGGGCGAAGCGATCGGACACACGCAGGAAGTACCGAATACATACTTCGCAACAAAGATTGTAAAGCAGCAGTACGCTCGGACAATACAGAATATTTATGGGTACGCGAGTCCGTCTGCATCCTTTGTTGTCCCGTATCTTGTGCTGCCGGAGAAGGTAGTACTCCTCGTGGAACCCAATGCTCCGACCGGCGAAGATTTGCCGCAAGGGACCGGATATATCAATCTTTCGCTTGCGCCGATCATGAAGAAATTAAACAACTTTTTTTATGAACCAAAATCAAGAGTGGCAACTTCTGCGGCTGAAGTATTCATTATTAACGGGGATTTCCTGCTCAAAAAAGTGTTTACCTATGATCTTTCGTTCACCACCAGATCCCAGGGGGGATGGCCCAGAGCCATGGCAGCGTTCACCAGGAATATTCTCGTTGGAAGCGGGTATGGATCGGTTGGGCTTGCGGTAGATAACAGCTATCTGCGTATGTTGGCTGAAGTGGGATTACTGGGTTTCGCTTCATTTCTTGCGATTTTTATCGTAATCGGAATCTATATCAGGAAAATTTTGCCGAGCGTTGACTCGGTTGCTGCGAGGAGCTTTGTCATTGGTTTTGTCGCGGGGCTGGCAGGGCTGGCCGTCAATGCATTGTTTATCGATGTATTTGAGGCATCAAAAGTTGCATTTATGACCTGGCTTTTGGCCGGGATCACCTTAGGGTTGCTTAGGTTATATCAGCGTAAACCCCTAGATATGTATAAAGAATTTCAGCGCATCGCTACATCAACGCCTGCCATCGCCGTTTACATATTCCTTTTGACTTTCTTGCTGTACTCGCCCATGACGCGCAATAATTTTGTCGGAGATGATTTTACTTGGTTTCGATGGGTAGCAGACCGTCCTATCAATGCAGAAACGATCTCCCGCTACTTTACTCAATCTGAAGGATTTTTCTACCGTCCCGGGACCAAAATATATTTCCTTATCATGTATACGGTATTTTGGCTCAATCAAAACGCATACCACATGGTATCGCTGGTACTTCACAGTGCGGTAGCTTTGCTTGTATATCTTCTTGCTAAAAAACTGTTGAAACATTCGTTTTTGGCGGGAGCGACGGGATTTTTGTTTCTTATCTTGAGCGGGTATTCTGAAGCAGTGCATTGGATATCCGCGACCGGATTTTTGTTTAGTGCGGGCTTTACCCTTTTAAGCTTGCTGAGTTTCATCGCGTGGGAAGAAAGTTCAAAAAAGAGATACGGCATTGCGACCGTAGCATGTGTGGTCTTGTCTCTGCTGTTTCATGAAATAGGCATTGTGAGTCCATTTCTTATCTTGGTATACAGAAGTATTTTTTCCCAATTTGTTTCTCTTCGTCAGCTATGGTCTGACCGAGTAAGTAAGCTTTTGTTGCTGCCTTTGCCATTTTATATTCTTATTCGCTATCTGTCCCGCAGTCATTGGTTGAGCGGAGATTATAATTACAATGTATTCCGGCTGCCGTTTAATATAGTAGGAAATGCCTTCGGGTATTTGATGTTGGGGATTTTTGGTCCTCTGACGCAGCCTCTGTATCAACTGGTACGAAGCGGATTCAGAATCCATATTGCATTTGCCGCCTTCTTCATTGTGATTGCAGGAATAATCATTGCGTGGGTTTTTCAAAAATATTACCGCAGTTTCCAGAAGGAAGACCGGAAGATCGTTCTTTTTGGATTGTTGTTTTTTCTCGTGTCGCTTTTGCCGTTTTTAGGATTAGGAAACATGTCGTCCCGATATAGTTATCTATCATCCATAGGCGTTGTCTTTGTGTTGGTGATCGCGGTAAAGCAGTTGTACGCCTTTCTGCTGCAAAGCGGTCGGGCTATTGCCGGAGCGGGAATTACCGTCCTCGTTTGTGTTTTTGTACTTCTACAGATTATCCAACAACAGCAAATCACTGCGGATTGGTATCAGGCAGGGGAGAAATCACGCAGGTTTATCGTTTCTATGGCCGGCGAGTATGAAGATACGTGGGCTACTGCTCCTGTGGAATTTCATTTTGTAAACGTGCCGATCAGAAACGGAGAAGCGTGGGTATTTCCCGTGGGGATTCCCGACGCGTTGTGGCTTATGTACAGAAATCCCAATACGCGGGTATTTACGTGGTCTACGCTCCCGCAAGCGTTTGCTGTCGTTTCTGCGGGAGTTAGTACGCAAAAAGTATTTGAATTTGACGGAAGCGGGATGGTTATAGAACGCATAAAACCAGCCGATATACCATGAGAAAACTGACCGTATTTTTATTGGGGATTTTGGTGGCTCTCGCCGTGGCGGCTCGTTTATACCGCGTGACAGGCCCGGTTGCTGACTGGCACAGTTGGAGACAATCAGACACGGCAGCGGTGGCGCGAAACTTTACGAAGTTCGGGTTTGACCCGTTCCGGCCGAGATTTGACGATTTGTCCAATATCTCTTCCGGTAAAGATAATCCGATGGGATGGCGGATGGTGGAATTCCCTTTGTATCAATCGGCCGCGTACGGCGTTTGGCGGCTCGTTCCCGGGGTTCCCGTTGAAGTTATTTTGAGGCTTGTGACGATCGCCGCATCCGTGGGGACGCTCATCTTGTTATATCTTCTTTTGTTATCAACGGCGGGTACGATTGCGGCTGTTGCCGGTGGGTTGGTGTATGCAATCCTACCTTATAGCGTGTACTTCGGAAGAGTGATTCTGCCTGAGCCGTTTATGGTATTTTGGGCGGTGTTCAGCGTGTATTTGGTTTATCAGGGAGATAAGGGAAATAGGGGAGATTGGGGAGATTGGCGGAAAATAGTTTTTGCGGGGGTTGCAGCTGCGATCGCACTTTTGGTAAAACCCATGGCTATTTTTCTTCTTCTGCCTGTTCCATACCTTTTCGTCCGTCGTTACGGTTTTTCTTTTCATTTACTTATTCGCTTATTCGTTTATTCGCTTATTTCTTTCTTCCCCATATGGTGGTGGCGTCAGTGGATCCTTCAATACCCCGAAGGAATTGCTGTGTACGCGTGGCTTTTCAACGAAAGCAACATTCGCTTCAAGGGCGCATGGTTTTATTGGTTGTTTGCGAAGCGGTTGGGCGAGCTTATCTTGGGGTATTGGGGACTCATTCCGTTTGGACTGGGCACGCTCGTCATTCCGTCGAAAAAAGAGGGGTGGCTATTCCGGCTTTGGGTAATCGGTGCTCTTCTGTATATGATCATTATCGCCCGCGGAAATGTGCAGCATGATTATTATCAAATCTTGCTCCTGCCAGTTGTTGCAGTGTATGTGGGTAAGGGATTTGCTTTTCTTGTGTCCAATAACGTTTTTTCCCGAGCTATCAGCTATCAGCTATCAGCTATCAGCTTTTTACTGTTGCTAGCTTTCTCCTGGTACACGATACGGACCTATTACTGGATTAATCGGCAGGACATTGTTGACGCCGGGCGAATGGCGGATCGATTGCTTCCAAAAGATGCCAAAGTGATCGCGTCATACAACGGCGATACGACATTTCTCTATCAGACCAACCGTCAGGGGTGGCCGCTCGGTTTTGAAATCGATAAAAAAATAAAGGCGGGTGCGACGCACTATGTGACGGTTTCCCCCACAGACAATGATGGGGAGACGAGGGCGCTGGCAAGCAGATTTACCGTGCTGGTGCGAAACGACCGGTACGCGATCATCGATTTAACGAAGCCGAAGTTATGAAGATTTTGTTTGTTTCCGCGCTGCTGCCGTACCCCTTGTACCAGGGCGGCCAGGTGCGGATATATAATCTCCTCAAGCAGGTAAGCCAGCATCATGAAATAATGCTGTTGTCATTTATCCGATCCCGCGAAGAAGAACAATATATTGAAAAACTGCATTTTTGCCGCAACGTACGAACAGTCATGCGCGGTAGGGCTTGGCAGTGGAAATATATTGTCTCTGCGGGATTTAGTACAAAACCATTCCTTTATGCAACCTATGATAATGCTGCAATGCGCGAAATTATTTCTGATGAATTAGCGAGTAATGCGTATGATCTTATTCACCTTGAGCCGGGATACGTTTGGCCGAGTTTGCCAAGCACCCACGTTCCGGTGGTAGTAGCAGAACATAATATAGAGCATGTAATTTACAAAGGGTATGTGCAGAGATTTCCACTCGTTTTCTTGCGTCCGTTATTGTATTGGGATGTCCTGAAAATGCAGTGGTGGGAACGGCGTGTATGGAGCCGGGCGCGATCCGTGATAGCAGTTTCCGAAGATGATGCATCGGCGATCCGGAACATTATACCGAGGGCGAGCGTCCGCGTTGTCCCAAATGGCGTTGACGGAGCGCAATTTGCGTTTCAGCCTAAGGGAACGCGCGGAAAACGCATTCTGTTTGTCGGATATTTTGGCTGGATGCAAAATACCGATGCATTGGCATATCTTCTGGATCATTTATGGCCGGCTATTATCCGTGTTCATCCGGACGCAGCGTTGCGGGTGGTTGGGAAAAAACTTCCTTATACATTACAACGTAAGATTTTTGCGATAGGGGGATCGCATCAGGACTATGCAGAAAATATTGTAAAGGAATACCATGACGCGGATGTACTGTTGGCCCCGATTCGCATTGGGGGCGGCACGCGGTATAAAATACTGGAAGCTATGGCGACCGGCTTACCGGTGATAACGACGAAGATTGGCGCGTCCGGGCTTGCGGTTTTTGACAGAAAAGAAATATTGATTGCAGATGGCGCTGACTCCACTGTCCGTGCATTGACTGAAATTTTTACTGATGACACGCTTCGTTTGGGTCTCGTAAAGCGCGCGCGCAAAGTGGCAGAGGAACGGTATTCGTGGGACCGTTTGGCAAAACAATTAGAAGGAGTATGGCAGCATGCAAAAACGAACACACGTTGATCTTTCTATTATTATCCTTTCGTATAATACCGCCTCACTTTTGAAGGGGTGTCTTGCCTCGGTCTTTTCTTTTCAGACACCTCACGATACATGGGAGATTATCGTGGTTGATAACGCGTCGACGGACGGGTCGGCTGACATGGTGAAGAATGAGTTCCCGAGCGTACGTGTAATCCGAAACAAACAAAATATCGGGTTTTCTGCAGGAAATAACGTTGGCATCCGCAAGGCAAGCGGTGATTATGTTCTGTTATTAAATTCCGATACAGAAGTTGGCCCTGGTACGATGCAGGCAATGCTGTTATTTATGCAATCACGACCTGACGCGGGCGCAGCAACATGCAGGCTCGGGTTGCCTGACGGATCGCTTGACCTGGCGTGCCACAGGGGCTTCCCAACCCCCTGGGCAGCATTGACGTATTTTTTCGGTTTGGAAAAAATGTTCCCGCGCGTCCCACTGTTTGCGCAATATCACCAATGGTATAAGGATTTATCAACGGTTCATGAAATAGACAGTCCCAGCGGCGCATTTTTTATACTGCCGCGATTAGTTATTGATCAGATTGGTTTATTGGATGAACATTTTTTTATGTACGGAGAGGATCTGGATTGGGCGTACCGGATCAAACAAGCCGGCTGGAAAATATTTTATAATCCTATCGTGTCTGCTCTTCATCGCAAAAAACAGAGCGGTCGCGCACACGCCGATCCGGCGATGCGCAAAAAAACAGAAGGATATTTTTACGACACGATGCGGTTGTTTTACCAGAAACATTACGCCCGAAGGTACAACTGGCTGGCAACACAAGCAATAGTATTGGGTATTAAGATACGATCTTTAGTATGAAGATAGGAATAGACGCACGGCTTATCAATGAAACGGGAGTGGGGCGATACATGAGAAATCTTATCGCTGAACTTGCAGATATTGATACCACAAATCGGTATATTGTTTTCGTTCGTGATGACCGTGCGTGGGAACCGCCAAATGCCCGATGGGAAAAAAGAATTGCGGACATACCATGGCATAGTGTGGCTGAGCAGGTGCTCCTGCCCAGAATTTTTGCCAAGGAACAGCTTGATCTTCTCCACGTTCCATACTTTGCTATTCCCATTTTTTATACCGGTGCATTTGTCGTCACCATGCACGACCTGACGATTTTGCATTATCCGACCGGCAAAGCGACCACGCTGCCGCGGTTTTTTTACCGGGCAAAAGTGCTGGCATACCGGATTATTTTGGAAATAGGCCTCCGTCGTGCGGCACATATCATCGCAGTTTCTCACGCGACTGCGAAGGAACTGACTGACCACTTTTCCCTTGATGCGCAAAAAGTTTCTGTCATCCATGAGGGGGTTCGCCGGATGAAAACCGAGAAGCGAATCCTCGCGGGGCCGTATTATCTTTATGTAGGGAATGCGTATCCTCACAAAAACCTTGAAACTCTCCTGAAGGCTATCGGAAGAAAAAAGCTCGTTCTTGTGGGCAAAGAGGATCTTTTCTATAGGCGATTGCCGCGCGCTGATAATGTGCTCTTTCTCAATACGGTGAGCGATACAGAGCTGGGTAGTCTCTATGCCCACGCGAGCGCTTTGGTTTTTCCTTCACTTATGGAGGGTTTCGGTTTGCCGGCGCTTGAGGCGGCTGTTTGCGGCACTCCGGTCGTTTGTTCGGATACGCCGGCATTTCGTGAGGTATTGGGGCCCTTGGGAAATTATTTTCAACCGCACGACGTTTCGGGACTCCGGGCGCTATTAGAAAATCCCGAAAAACTCAAGAGACCTTCTCAGAAAGAACAACAAGAGCTTCTGGCGCATTTTAATTGGCGTCATATGGCAGAAAGAACACTTGCTGTATATGAACATTGCATTGGTGTACGATCGAGTCAATAAATGGGGAGGAGCAGAGCGCGTCCTTCTTGCACTGCACGCCATCTGGCCTGACGCGCCGCTTTTTACTGCGGTGTATGATAAAAAACGCGCTTCGTGGGCAAACGTATTTGACGTCAGGCCGTCTTTTTTGCAGCACATTCCTTTTGCCCGAACGCACCACGAATGGTTTGCCTGGGCGACTCCTATGGCGTTTGAATCGTTTTTGTTTGATGCATTTGATGTCGTTATTTCCGTGACGTCTGCGGAGGCAAAAAACATTATTACCAAGCCGGGAACGCTCCATATCTGTTACTGCCTGACGCCAACGAGATATTTATGGAGCGGCTACGGAGAGTACGCAGGGGTGTCGAAAATGTTGCGCTTCGCGGCACCAACTTTGCGCCGGTGGGACCGCATAGCTGGCCAGCGGCCGGATTACTACATTGCTATCTCCCAGCATGTGAAAGTGAGGATAGAGAAGTATTATGGGCGAAATGTTGAGGCAGTCATTTATCCGCCAGTAGAGACGGAAAGATTCCAACGGAAAACGGAAAGAGAGAATTATTTTCTTGTTGTATCGCGGCTTGTTCCATATAAACGCATTGATATTCTTATCGAAGCGTTTAACTCTTTAGGATGGCCGCTCGTTATCATAGGAGATGGCACGGAGCGTCGTACGCTGCAACGGATGGCGCAATCAAACGTCAGATTTCTTCATGCTCATTTGACAGATGAACAGCTCGTTGGCTATTATCAAAGATGTCGTGCGTTTGTTTTTGCGGGAGATGAAGATTTTGGGATTGCGGCAGTAGAAGCCCAGGCGTGCGGAAAACCGGTAATTGCATATGGGAGTAGCGGCGTAGCAGAGACGGTGATCGATGGGAAAACAGGAATATTATTTTATGAGCAAACGCCTCAGGCCTTGATGAATGCCTTACGGCAGTTTACTTCATGGTCGTATGATCCTGATGATATTCGAAGCCACGCAGTGTCATTTGATACGGATTCGTTTCAAAAAATAATGAAAGAGACTGTCCACGCGTTACATAAGGAGTATCTATGAAAGCTGTTATTTTTGCAGGGGGTGCGGGAACGCGGTTGTGGCCGTT
>JBBTTP010000064.1:0-2739 GCA_038064215.1 Patescibacteria group bacterium
CATAGTTCCTCCCTCTTGTCATCGCGAGCGAAGCGTGGCGATCTCTATAGATTGCTTCGTCACTAACGCTCCTCGCAATGACATTAACGAATAAGCCACTCTCTAAATTGAGTATACTCTAATGCATTTACAATGTCATCTTTTTGACACCATCCCCTTCGGGCAACGGATACTCCGTAGCGCATCATGTCCATTTGGAATACCGCGTGGCTGTCCGTGTTGATACAAAAGCGGACCCCCTCCTTCCGTGCGTCATAAACAATCGTATCCGGCAAATCCAGACGCTGGGGATACGCATTTATCTCCAGAGCAATGTCCCGCTCCTTACAAACTGCAAAAACTTCCCTCCAATCAAGTTCTACGCCTTCCCGTTTGGTAAGGAGCCTCCCCGTTGGATGACCGAAAATGCGAACTTTCGGATGTGCAGTAAGGGCGGCAATAACCCGAGCGGTCATCTCTTTACGCGATAAGGTAAAACTAGAATGAATGGAAACAATTATAGCATCGACGAATTCAAATGCCGACTCCGGCAATGCCAACTTTCCATCCGGCTGAATATCCACTTCACACATAATAAAAATATGCATATTGGGTACTTTTTTTGTCCATGAACTAAAATGTTGTTCATAAAACTCTTTCCGGCGCCTCATGATGTCAACAATCTGCTCCACTGATTGCCCGGACGATTTCGGATTATGATCGCTTAGACCAATATATTGATAACCAAGTTTTTCTGCACATTCTAAATACATTTCCAACGCATCGGCTCCTAGATCGTGAGATGTCTTAAGATCATAGTTGGTGTGAATATGCAGATCTCCCTTCATGTCGCTAATCTCAACAAGATCCGGTAGTTTTCCGGCAATACCGGCCTCAATTTCCCCCTTATCTTCCCGCAGATCTGGTGGAATCCACGGCAGATCCAATTCTTGATAAAATTCCTCTTCTGTACAGAAAGAACGTAACTTACTGGTTTTTATATTTTTAATGCCATGCTCATTCAGGCTTTTTCCCTTCGTAAGTCCATACGATCGGAGTTTGATATTATGATTTTTTGATCCCGTAAAATACTGAAGCATTGCGCCGTAGGATTCCGGATTCTGCACCCTCAAATCCACTTGTCTCCCATTGTGAAGGAGGAGTGACGCCCCGCTTGGCCCTTGTTCAATGAGTTTTTGATGAGGAAACGTTACAAAATGCGCAATGACTTCATCTGACTTCCTGGTTGCTACGGCAATATCAATGTCCCCAATTGTTGCCACACGCCGCCGTAAACTACCCAGAACATCAATTTTCTCAATTGCTTTACATTTCTTCAGGTGATCAATAACCTCCTGGGCAATGGCATCAGCCAGGGATAGTTCCATGCGATTTTCCTTAATCTGACCCCTCTTATACGTCCCGATTGCTTCTAAAATATCCTGTTCTGACTTTTCCCCAAATCCATCAATTGGCGCAATGAGATGTGCCTTGGCCGAAAATTCTAATTCACCAATCACATCATCTTCATCGTCATTGATTTTCAGCTCTTTTACCAACTTGTATGCCTTCTTCGGACCTATACCGGGGACCAAAAGCAAAGGAAATACTCCTGCGGGTATTTTTCTCAAGACTTCATCAAAATGTTTGACGCTACCGTGTCGAAATAATTCGTCAAGTACTGCAGCTATCCCTTGTCCTATACCGGGAATCTGATCTAATTTATCGTTTTCCCATAGGTCTTTTACTTCACTGGTTAGCAGCTCGATACTGTCGGCAGCCCGTTCGTAGGCGATAATCTTAAATCGATTTTCGTCCAAAATCTGGTACGCTGCAGCCACCCGCCGGAGCAATTGGGCAATTTCTCCATTTGTCATGACTGGCTTCATACCATCATCATAACAAAATCTCTTGTAGAAGGAAATCGCCTATGCTATCATGCTATAAGTCATTTGGACCTGTGGTGTAGAGGCCTAACACGCGTCCCTGTCAAGGACGAAACCGGCGGTTCGAATCCGCTCAGGTCCGCCTTCGCTCGCCGAAGCGAGCTATGACGGACGCAGTCCGCTTTCATAGATCGCGAAGGAGAACGTATGTCTGCCTGGAATGGAGGAAATATATATGTGGAAAATGCTGAAAGAACGCTTCAGCTCTACTGATTCTCTTGTTTCACTCGCATTGGGATTGGCGGTTGTTCTCATCATTGGAGTCACGGTCGTGAACTATGTCCGCACCAAAAACGCAAATCAGGAGGGAGCAAGCGACACCAAAACAGAAAAATCTGAAACGCCGGCAAACTTGCCGACGGAACACTTGGTCACAGCAGGAGAAACACTTTGGTCCATAGCGGAGAAATATTTCAAAAGCGGCTACAACTGGGTCGATATTCAAAAAGCAAACACGTTGCCGAATGCCGACCGTATTGAAGTAGGTCAAACGCTCACGATCCCAAATGTGACGCCGATTCCGGTTCCGACCGGCATGACATCATCGACGTCTACAGACGGCAAGCCAAAACAAAAATCCTATACCGTGGTAACCGGAGATAACCTGTGGTCCATCGCATCAGCCATGTACAGCAATGGGTACAAGTGGGTCGAAATTGCCAAAACAAACGCGTTAGTGAATCCGGATCTTATACACGCTGGAAACGTCCTGGTGTTGCCGGAATAAAAGTCGTTAATGAAGTGCATACTGAACCCCGCCAAGCGGGGTGAAGTGCGGGATTAGTACACCGGTAGTATGCCACATTCCCAAGGT
>JBBTTP010000065.1:0-3956 GCA_038064215.1 Patescibacteria group bacterium
AGAAGATGATAATTTGTATGCTTCATACTTCCGTAGTATACCACACCTACCAAAAACTCCTCTTTCGAGGAGCTTTTGTTAATTTATTACTTTGTTATTTATTAATTGTTAATAATCCATCCCGCCCATTCCACCCATACCGCCTGGCGGCATGCCGGCTCCTGCTCCATCCTTTTTCTCTGGTAAATCTGTAATTAATGCCTCGGTTGTGAGGATCATCATCCCGACAGAAACTGCATTTTGGACAGCAGTCCTCGTGACTTTCGCCGGATCCAGGACGCCAGCTGCAATCATGGAACCAAATTCCATCGTCATCGCATTGAAGCCGTAGTCGGCAACTTTGCTCTCTTCTACGGTCTTGACGACCCAACCCTCATCGGCGCCGGCGTTCTTGGCAATCCAACGCATGGGCTCGCCGAGGGCGCTATAGAGTATGTCCACACCGATTTTTTCATCTTCACTGATCAATGAATCGCGAAACTTCGGCAAACTCACCCGTGCCCGAAGAAGCGCAACCCCGCCGCCGGGGATGATCCCCTCCTCAAGCGCTGCTTTGGTCGCAGCCACCGCGTCATTAACCCGTTCCTTTTTGTCTTTGAGCTCTATCTCTGTTGCCGCTCCGACGTTTATGACGGCGACACCTCCGGAGAGCTTCGCGAGCCGCTCCTGAAGTTTTTCGCGATCAAAGTCGCTCGTTGTTGCGTCCATCTCACGTTTGATCTGGGCGATCCTAGCAAGAAGCGCAGCTTTGGCGCCTTTACCACCGATAATCCTGCAGTTGTCCTTATCCGCCCAGACTTTGTCAGCACGACCACAGTCTTCGACTTTGACATTTTCAAACTTCCTGCCCGTATCATCGCTGATCACGGTTCCTCCGGTAAGTGTTGCGATATCATCAAGCATCGCTCTGCGTCTGTCGCCGAAACCCGGGGCTTTAACGGCCAACACATTAAATGTCCCGCGCAGCTTATTGACGACAAGAGTCGCAAGCGCCTCACCATCTATCTCATCAGCAATAATGACGAGATTCTTGCTAACTTTTATAAATCCTTCCAAAAATGGAAGGAGGTCAGCAATAGCCGAAATCTTTTTATCCGTAATCAGGATATACGCGTCGCTAATCTCTGCTTCCATTTTATCGGCAATCGTGACAAAGTATGGACTGGCGTACCCTTTATCAAATTCCATTCCCTCTTTGTACTCGATTTCCATCGTGAGGCCTTTGCCCTCTTCCACGGTAACGACGCCGTCTTTGCCTACCTTCGTAAGCGCTTCGGCGATCATTGCCCCGATTTTATCGTCCTGGGCGGAGATGGTCGCTACCTTAGCAACGTCCGCGTCCTTGACGGTTTTACTCATCTTTTTAATTTCGCTTACGACCACTTCTACTGCCTTTTCCATCCCGATTTTAAGCATCATGGGATTGGCGCCTGCCGTAACATTTTTAAATCCTTTATTCACTATCGCTTGCGTCAGAAGTGTTGATGTGGTCGTCCCGTCCCCTGCCACATCATTGGTTTTGCTCGCTGCTTCTTTAACCAGCTGCGCACCCATGTTTTCAAACGGATCTTCCAATTCAATTTCTTTGGCAACCGTCACCCCATCGTGGACGACATTAGGAGCTCCCCATTTTTTATCAAGTGCGACATTCCGTCCTTTTGGGCCCAGGGTCGTGACCACTGCTTTTGCTAAAATATTCACGCCACGGATTAACGCTTGTCGTGCATCTTCAGAAAATTTCAGTTGTTTTGCCATAAATCCTCCTTATTCTACAATCGCCAATATATCTTTCTGCTCGACAATCATCCATTCTTCGCCGTTGACCTTCACCTCATTGCCGCCCCATTTCTTGTACATTACTTTCTGCCCGACTTTAACGACTATCCTGATGGGATTACCTTTATCATCGTTGCCGCCGGAGCCGACGGCCATCACTTGGCCCATTTGGGGTTTCTCTTTTGCACTGTCGGGGAGAATAATGCCGGAAGGAAGTTTTTCTTCCGCTTGAAGCGGTTTCACTAAGACATTATCAAACAGTGGTTGAATTGTTGTTTTGGCCATATTGAACCTCCTTTTAATAAATGACTCGCGCTAAATTCTTGTGCTCATCATGTTTTTCAATCTCGCGCTCATCTGTGTTTATTGGCAGTCTTTTGAAGTGACTGCTATTTTAACGGCCATAAAAAATCTTGTCAAGGGGTACGTTGCGTTTGGCTAATCGTTTTGCAAACGCTTTCTTTATCCATATCCGCGCATCGCGCGGGTGAAAGCGGATGACAGAATTAGAAACGACCTCGTTCGTTCTGCGTTTTTTCATGTACCAGAGCTGGCATACTTTCGCAATCGGCTCAAACATCTTGAAGAAAAATACTGCACACTGTATTAAATTTTTTTTGATCTTTGATTTGTATTTTTGATTTTTCTCATTCCATGCATTCGGCAGAAATCTTTCTGCCCACCGATTTGCCCGCAAAAATTTTTGATAAATAATCCCCCGTTCCCACAAAGGCACCATTTGCAATACTTCATGCGCCGCAAAAAAATCCCGCTCGTCTTTGGGAAGGAGTAGCGCATCGTCTCCCATAAACATATTCAGGCAAATTTTATTGTGCACATCTTTTTCCCCTGGAATTCTCCGGATTCCCAAGCATTCCACCGCACACGTGACCAATAATCGCGTGATCCAGACCGTGCCGCGGGACGCAATAAAAAATAAATCAATATCATCTTCTTTTTTCGCATTATTCATCGCCAGTCCGCCGGTGACGCCAACTAATTGGATCGTTGGAATAAAACGAAGAAACGCAGCAACTTTTTTTGCGCGGTCCCATTTCTCTTTGCACCATGCCACACGTTTCGCTCTTATTTTGAAAGTCTCCTCTTTTAGCTTCGCAAGGCCAGGCCTTGCGAAGCTAACTTTGTACGGCATCCACAAATGCACTTCTTCTTCCGTCAATGGGTAATCAAAAATATCCGCGTACGCCGCGGCTGAAAAAATCGCATCATCGCGTGACAATCGCATTCGTTTCATCTCGCTGGGGCAGCGCTTGAGGAAAGACCGTAACTTCCTAATACCTGACGAAATCCAGCGGAAGCAGTATCGAGTACTGCCTTAGGAGCAGACCCTTGAGCAAGACCGTTAACAGCATCTTCAAGATATTTAATAAGTTTATCGTTTAATCCGTTGTCAAACGTCCGCGAAGCCAAAGGGAATGATTTCGCGTTCGGTGCCTGCTTAATAAACGCGCCGACGTACGGATCATCCGCGAGACTTTTCCCCATATCCACCCGGGCATACGGCTCGCCAAATAATCTTCCCTTAGATTCTTCTGAGTAAAGCTTCGTTGCCGTTTGCTTGCTCGTTAGATATTTCACAAACTCCCACGCCGCGGCCGGATATTTACTTTTTGCCGATACACCCTCCACCCAATAGGATGCCCAAGTCACGGTATTACCGGGCAACTGCGGGATGACAGTAATCTTAAACCGGAGATTGGCATTCATCTGTTTTATATCAAAGGCGCGCCACGATGGTGCAAATATCATGGCCACTTTTCCCATGGCGAAAGCATAAATGGAATTGTCCAGCGTCTCGTTCCAGGTATATACCGGGTCGGTAGGATCGGCAAATTTTCGATAAAATAATAGTGTTTCTTCTGCGGTTTTCCCGGTCGGATCGGAAAGTTTCGCGCCGTTTTGCAGCATCATGGTAGCCAGGATATCGCTGAAGTGTTCCACATTACCGGTCGTACCCAACGCAATGGCCGAGGTCGTAATAACTTTTTCGTTTCGTGCTGTCAGTTTCGGGACTATATTGAGGACATCTTCCCAGGTCACCGGCGGTTTTGCTCCTGCTGCGGCAAAAATATCCTCGTTATAATACAACCCCAAGCCGTCAATCATGAGGGGGATGCCATAGATGGATTGCCCGCCGACCAAATCGCTCGTTGCGATGG
>JBBTTP010000066.1:0-13069 GCA_038064215.1 Patescibacteria group bacterium
AACGTCGCCCGGGGCAAACGCTTAATATATCCGGTTTCGGTCATGGTGATGATGACGTCTTCATTGGCGATAAGCTGTTCTTCGCTGAATTCTCCGACTTTACTTTTGTACACGCGGGTGCGGCGTTCATCGCCATACTTTTCTTTGAGTTTGAGAAGCTCGTCTTTCACGACTTTCAAAATTTTTTCCGGATGATCCAGCAAATCTACTAAATACGCGATCGTTTCCCGTATCATTGCCAGCTCATCCTCAATTTTTTGGCGCTCCAGTGCCGCAAGCCTGCGAAGCTGCATATCGAGGATGGCCGTGGATTGGATTTCGGACAAGCCGAATGTACTCATGAGTTTAGTTTTGGCTTCATCCGCGTCTTTGCTTTTTTTGATGATAGCGATGACTTCATCGATGTGGTCAACGGCGATTTTCAATCCTTCCAAAATGTGCTCGCGTGCACGGGCTTCCTTAAGCTCAAATTCGCTTCTTTTCCTTACGACGTCATGGCGGTGTTTGACGTATTCTTCCAAAATAAGCTTAAGCGAACAGGTCTGGGGTGTGTTATCCACAAGTGCTACCGTGTTGACCGGGAATGTGGTTTGAAGGGCGGTGTGTTTGTATAAATTATTGAGAACTTGTTTGGGCCGGGCGTCGCGCTTGAGTTCGACGTATACTCTGATGCCCCGGCGGTCGGATTCGTCGCGGAGGTCTGATATGCCTTCCAATTTTTTTTCGTGCACAAGGTCGGCAATTTTGGCAACCAGCAGGGCTTTATTTACCTGATACGGAAGTTCAGATATGATGATGGCGCTTTTTCCCTGGCCGATGTCTTCGATTTCCGCTTTTCCCCGCATGACAATTTTGCCCCGCCCCGTAGCGTACGCGGTTTTTATTTCGTTAATATTATAAATAGCTCCACCAGTGGGGAAATCCGGGCCCTGGATGTGCTCCATGAGTTCATCGACGGTGATATCAAAGTGAAAAGCCGTGGCTGCAGTCGTGTCTTTCTCTGTCGGTTTTTCAACTTTTGTCTTTCCGATCATGGCAACGATGGCGTTGACCACTTCGGTGAGATTGTGCGGCGGGATTTTAGTTGCCATACCCACGGCAATGCCTTCGCTCCCCATAAGAAGCAGATTGGGAAGTTTGGCAGGGACGTATAGAGGCTCATTGATGGTACCGTCAAAATTTGGGGTAAAATCGACCGTTTCTTTTTCGATATCCAAAAGCATTTCATCGGCAATGGCGGCCAAGCGGCACTCGGTGTACCGCATAGCAGCAGGCGGATCACCGTCTACTGATCCGTAGTTGCCCTGGCCGTCGATAAGCATATAGCGCATGGAAAAATTTTGCGCCAGACGGACCATGGCTTCGTATACCGGCGCGTCGCCGTGAGGATGGTATTTTCCGAGTACTTCTCCGACGACCTTTGCGCTTTTGGTATAGCGGCTGGTGTGATGCAGGCCCAGCTGATGCATGGCGTACAAGATTCTTCGGTGGACGGGTTTCAGTCCGTCCCTGACGTCAGGAAGGGCGCGCGCCACGATGACGCTCATGGCATAGTCGAGGTATGACTTCTGCATTTCCGTAACTATTTCCGATGGAACAATTTTGCCGATGTTCATTTGAGGCTTTTTTGTATATCTTCCATTGCTGCTTTTTTATTTTTCCAATCCTTAATCTTCACCCACTTTCCCGGCTCGAGCTCTTTGTAGTGCTCGAAGAAGTGTTTGATTTTATCCTTGAGTGCTTGCGGGACATCGCTGATTTCCTTCCATGCACCGTAGTAAGGGTCGACTTTGACGGTGGGCACTGCAATCACTTTCGTATCGATCCCCTCTTCATCTTCCATTTCAAGCATTCCAATGGGGACGGCGGGAATGACTGTTCCCGGGGCGACAGATTGACTTGAAATGACGAGTACATCCGTAGGATCGCCGTCATCAGCCTGTGTCCCCGGCACAAAACCGTAATTGAACGGGTACGTGAAAGCCGTGTAGAGAAATCGATCCACAAACACCACTCCGCTCTCTTTATCCAGCTCATACTTAATCGAGCTCCCCTGCGGGATCTCGACAAAAACGTTTATTTGCTCGGGTGGATTTTTACCCGATGAAAGATTTTTCATAAAACCTCCTTTATAACATTTATAACGGTTATAACGATTATATACCTCTTTAACTCAGGTTTGCATCGGTATATACCCATCTAAGCTGCTCTGACAACCCTTCGGGTTGCAAACCAGCGTAAGATGGGTATACCAATTATATATCGAGCGTTGCACTTTTTGCGTGAGTCTGTATAAAACGTTTTCTTGGCGGGACTTCATCTCCCATAAGCATGGTAAATACCTGATCTGCGGCCGTGGCGTCGGCGATGTCCACGCGCCGCATGATGCGGTTAGCAGGATTCATGGTGGTTTCCCACAGCTGGTCCGGGTTCATTTCTCCGAGACCTTTGTACCGTTGAATGTTTGGCTGTCCTTTATATTCTTTTGCATGCTCACGGATGGTGGCATCGCGCTGGTCATCGGAATACGCATAATAGACCTGTTTGCCCATGGAAATTTTATAGAGCGGCGGTTGGGCGATGTAGAGGTGGCCTTTTTCGATCACGTACGGTAAGTGGCGGTAAAAAAAGGTCAGAAGCAGCGTCATGATGTGTTCGCCGTCCACGTCTGCATCGGTCATAATCACAATGCGGTGGTAGCGGAGTTTTTCGGGATTCAGTGTCTCCGCGATGCCCATGCCAAGTGCGATGATGAGTGCTTTGAGTTCTTCAAATTCCACGATTTTATCCAGTCGTGCGCGCTCCGTATTTAAAATTTTGCCCCGTAAAGGCAAAATCGCTTGAAACTTTCGATCCCTTCCTTGTTTTGCTGATCCGCCGGCGCTGTCCCCTTCGACGATAAATAACTCAGATACGCTCGGATCTTTTTCCTGGCAGTCGGCAAGTTTTCCCGGCAGCGATGCGCCTTCCAGTGCCCCTTTTCTGATAATGGCGTCTTTGGCGGCTTTGGCAGCAAGCCGCGCTTTGGCTGCTAAAAAGATTTTTTCTAATATCGCGCGTCCGTCAGCCGGATTTTCTTCAAAATACGTATCCAGTCCCTCTTTGACTGCAGACTGGACGATCGGTTGGACTTCGGCGTTGCCTAATTTTCCTTTGGTTTGGCCTTCAAATTGCAAATGTTGGGACGGCATTTTGATATAGACGATGGCAGTGAGTCCTTCCCGCGTGTCATCGCCCGTGATGCTGTCGCTGTCGTTTTTGGCAGCCCCGATTTTTTTGGCATAATCGTTGATCGCGCGGGTGAGAGCCATTCGGAATCCGGTCAAGTGTGTGCCGCCCTCGACGGTGTGAATCACGTTGACGTAGGATTCAGTGGTTTCAGAAAAACTATCGTTGTATTGGATGGCGACCTCTACTTCAATGTCTCCCTTTGCTGATGTTTTTTGTATCGTGATCGGTTTGTGGAGAACGACTTTGTTGCGGTTCAGCGCTTTGACGAGTGACGTGATGCCGCCTTCAAAATAATAGTGAGCGGTTTCGCCGTTTCGCTCATCAGTCAGGTGAAACGCCAGGCGGGCAATGAGATACGCGCGGTCGCGCACTTGTTTTTTGACCGTGTCAAAGTTCAGGCTGATGCCTTCTTTGAAAATTTCAAGATCCGGTGAGAACGTGACGATGGTTCCGGTATCATTTGCTTTTCCTATTGCCTTGACCGGGCCAGTGGAAATGCCCCGTTTATATTCCTGAGTATAAGATTTTCCGTCGCGGTGAACTTCAACTTTGAGAGCAATGGAGAGTGCATTTACCACTGACGCGCCCACGCCGTGCAAACCTCCGGACACTTTATATGCCTTGCCTTCAAACTTGCCGCCGGCATGGAGTTTGGTCATGACGAGTTCAAGGGCGGATACATTGTATTTGGGGACTTTATCAACGGGTATTCCCCGTCCGTCGTCGCGGACCGTGACGCTGTCATCTTTGTGGATGGTGACCCAGGTATTTCTAGCAAATCCCGCGAGGGCTTCGTCGATGCTGTTGTCAATAATTTCGTTGAGACAATGATGGACCCCGGCAAGACTCGTCGTACCAATGTACATAGCCGGGCGCTTGCGGACGGGCTCGAGGCCTTCCAATACGACGATCTGTTCTCCTGTGTATTTGTCCGATATTTTTGCCATTGAATAGGAAGAAAAAATGAGCCTGTAAGCTCTAAAAATCATTATAGAGGATCGAAAAATAGTTGTCCAGGGTGGGGAACTTGTTGCAAAAAGAAACTATTGACAGGGCAAGACCCTGTCAGTCATCATAGATTTATGCCTTCCCAGTATCAGATTAAAACGTACACAGAAAATGGATATTATCACGTGTACAATCGTGGGGTTGAGAAGCGCGATATCTTTGTTGATGATCAGGATTACCGCGTATTTTTGAGTTTTCTTAAGTCTTATCTTTCTCCGGAGATTTTGGGGGTTAAGCCGTATCACCCCATTGAAGAAGCGACAGGGTCTCGCCCTGTCAGGATACGGCCGTTAAAAACATTTTTCGGAGAAGTATCACTTTTGGCATACTGCCTCATGCCAAATCACTTTCATTTGCTTCTTTGGCAGTCTTCGATGGATGGCATGACAAGGTTTATGCAGTCTTTTTGTACGAGTTATTCAATGTATTTCAACAAAAAATATAAGCGGGTGGGAACGCTTTTTCAAGGACCTTATAAGGCAGTATCTGTTTATGACGATATATATCTTCTTCATCTTACTCGTTATATTCATCTCAATCCTTTAGAATTTGAAGTGACAGGGTCTTGCCCTGTCAAAGTGTCGGAATACCCATATTCTAGTTATTCCTATTATCTTGGGAAAAAACAGGCAGAATGGTTGCATCCACAACCCGTGCTTGACTTTTTCCGAACGAATAAGCGTACCAGCCTTCGGGATTTTCTTTCTTATGAGAGCTTTGTTGAGGATTTCGCTGATGATTCAAGGTTAATAGTCGGAAAACTTACTATTGAATGACAGGGTCTTGCCCTGTCATTCTGTCAGTATTGTGTCAAGCGGGGTTTGACTTGGTGCGCTACAGTTCTTTATCATACATACTATGGGGGTGCGCATCGGTATCAATGGGTTTGGCAGGATCGGCAGATGTGCGGCGCGGATAATTCTGTCGCGTTCTGATCTAATTCTCGCCGCTATTAATAGTAACTCTGACATTTCTTCTCACGCATATCTTTTTTCCCATGATTCCATGTACGGATCCTTGAGTACACAGGTAAACGTGCAGGATGATACGTTGGTGGTTGGAAAACATCGCGTCCGGTGTTTTCAGGCTGCAGACCCAACGGGAATTCCCTGGGGCGAAGCAGCAGTAGATATTGTGCTTGAATGCACGGGAAAATCCCGCACAACGGAAGAAGCGGAAAAACATCTCCGCGAGAGCGTTCAAAGAGTCGTGATATCAGCACCAGCTAAAGACGCGACGCCTACCTATATTATGGGCGTCAATCACCCATCGTACAAAGGAGAACCCGTTATCTCCAATTCTTCCTGCACGACCAACTGCGTGACGACCGTTCTTAAAGTCCTTGATGATGCACTTGGTGTGGTGCGTGGCAACATGACGACGATCCACGCGGTGACGGACTCGCAGAATCTTTTGGATAATTCGCATAAAAAAAATGCGCGTTTACGCCGGTCTGCATTGGTGAACCTTATCCCAACTGCATCAGGATCTGCCAAAGATGTCGCAAAACTTTTTCCCCATTTAGCCGGTATTCTCCCCTGCCGCGCAGTGCGGGTGCCGGTACCAACCGTATCAATGATTGATCTGGTGGTTGAAGTAAAAAAAGAAACGTCGGCACAGTCTGTCAATCAATTATTTATGAAAGCAAGCAACGTTGACCTGAACGGTATTCTTGCCGTTGCCGCGGAAGAATTGGTTTCCAGTGATTACATCGGGTCGCCGTTTTCTTCTATTATAGATCCATTTATTACTGATGTTGTTGATCGGACGCTCGTGCATGTGGCGGCCTGGTACGATAATGAGTGGGGCTACGCAAACCGCCTGGTTGATATGGCTGATCACGTGGCCCGCTCCCTATGAACATCCCGACGGTAACCCCTGCTGATATTGCCGGCAAACGGGTGCTGGTGCGGGTGGACTTTAACGTTTCACTTTCCGGTAACCAGCACATTGCCAATGACCAGCGTATTCGCAAAGCTTTACCCACCATTGAATTTCTTTTAAAACACAAGGCGACGCCAATTCTTGTTTCTCATTTAGGGAGACCTGACGGCAAGCCGGATGCGGCACTGAGTCTTTCGTGTGTGGCGAGTCGGCTTGGGGAGCTGGTGGGTAAGCCGGTAGTGTTCGTTGATCACTATTGGAAAAAAGATGCAGCAAGACGGATGCGAGACATTCCTTCGGATACGATTGCATTATGTGAAAACGTCCGTTTTTATCCCGGCGAAGAAAGTAATGACGTGTGGTTCAGTCGGCAATTGGCGAATCTTGCAGAGGCGTTTGTGAACGACGCGTTTGGGACTGCCCACCGGACCCATGCATCGACCGTCGGGATCACCAGGTTTTTGCCTTCGTATGCCGGGTTTTTATTTGCAAAAGAAGTTGCCATGATTGACAGCGCTGTTACCTCGCCCGCCCGGCCGCTTCTTTTAATCATAGGCGGCGGGAAAACGCCGGAAAAAATCCGCGTCATAGAAAAGCTTTTGGATGTAGCCGATACCATCTACTTGGGCGGGGCGGTTGCCAATACATTTTTTGCCACCTGGGGCATCAGTGTGGGCGTATCTAAAGTGGATCACGAGATGATTGAAATGGCCCGGGCCGTCCTTTGGAAGGCAACGCGGGTGCATGCGCGGCTTATCCTCCCAAGCGATGTTGTGGTGACCAATAAAGGAAGAACCGCCAAACCGTTGACGCTTCCGTTTCACTCCGTGCCCAAGTCGCTCGGTATTTTTGATATTGGGCCCGCGGCGCGGGAAGAATTAGACCGCTTTGCGAAAGAGGCCAAAACTATCATTTGGAACGGCCCGATGGGGATGTATGAAGACGAGCGGTTTATGGCAGGCACCCAGTCCGTATTTCGGTCGCTTGCTACCAGCCGCGCAACGACCATCATCGGCGGCGGCGATACCATTTCGACTATTCATGATGAAGCGTTGCTTCAGAAGGTGAGTCATATTTCTACCGGCGGGAGCGCAATGCTTGAGTTTATGGAAAAAGGAACCCTGCCGGCGATTGAGGCACTGAAAAATCATGGTTAGTTTTCTTGCTCTTGTTCGTCATGGTGAATCGGAATGGAACGCCCGTGGGTTGTGGACCGGACTCACCGACGTTCACTTGACCCAAAAAGGCCGGCAGGAAGCCAAGACCGCGGCACGGCTTTTGCGGGATATTCCCTTTGATATCGCCTATACGTCCATGCTCGTTCGTACGCATGAAACACTGGACGTGATCATGGAAACACTTCGGGTGGCAAATATACCAGTTCTGCGCCATCCTGCTCTTAATGAGCGGCATTATGGCATACACACCGGAAAAAATAAATGGGAAGTAAAAAAGATGGTTGGCGACGCCGAATTTATAAAAATCAGACGAAGTTGGGATTATCCCACCCCTGGTGGTGAAAGCCTCGCCGATGTACACCGCCGGGTAGTCCCCTATTACCAATCTGCTATTCATACACATATTAAAGCTGGGAAAAACGTGCTGATCGTGGCGCACGGCAATTCCCTGCGCGCGCTCGTGAAGCACTTGGAACACATCTCCGATGAAAAGATTGCGGAAGTGGAAATTGCGACGGGGGAAGTCCTTGTGTATCGCATAGGTTTCCGCGGAAAAGTCATTACGAAAGAACGACGGCGTCCAGGACAAGCTTCGGGTTGACGTTGACCCCTAGTTGGGATCGGGCGGTCAAAAGACGGCGCAAGAGTCTGGCAGAGTTCATAGAAAGATTTTGAAGCATTGCGTGTCGAACGGCGTGGATGGCAGTCTCGACCCATGCTTTTGCTTCATCCCGCGTCTTGGTTATTTCATCAACAAACTGGATCCGTTTTCCGATTGATTGTGCCATTGCATGTTCTATTGTTTTAAAACATAGTAACATGGAATCGATGGCCTGTGCGTTGCTATCACCCTTGATATGCACGATTTGACAGCGCGAGAGGATGGTTGGGAGAAGTACGTCTGGATTTTCCGTTTCCAGAAAAAGTATCGTGCGAGCGGGAGGTTCTTCGAGCGTTTTTAACAGTGCGTTTTGTGCCTCTGTGGTGAGCGTTTCGGCGTCATGGATGACGCCCATTTTTTGTTTGGAATGGTACGGCGTAAACATGAGGCTATGCTGAAATTCCCGAATTTGATCGATGCCAATCGTTCCTTCTTCACGCAAGATGGAGATGACGTCAAAGGCAGAAACGTGCCCTGCAGTTTGTTTTTTTTCAATTTCTAATTTCCGTGCGTCTTTGGTATTGCCGGTAATTAAAAAAGCATGCATGTTTACATTATAGCGTACACATTGTAAAGTAAAAGAGTATGCCTGCCACTGCTGCTGATCTTCTCGCTGCTCTTGTCGAACAGAAACACCTGACTCGTGAGCAGGCCGATGCGGTCAATTCTGAATCGTTAAACTCTGCGGAATCCATTGAATCTCTTCTTCTTCGTAAGCGCATGGTGACGGAGGGTGATTTGGTGCAGGGACGCGCCAAAGCCATGGGGATAGCGTTTGTGACGCTCGCCGGGAAAGCCATAGCCCCCAATGCCGTCAACTTTATCCCCGAAGCAGTTGCGCGCCGCTATACGCTGGTGCCGTTTACATTTGATGAGAAAAAAAACGAGCTTTCCGTCGCTATGCTCGACCCTTTGGATTTTCAGGTGATTGAATTTTTGGAAAAAAAGTCCGGCAAGCATGTCCTGCCGTTTATGGGCACGAAAGACGACATTGTGTCGGCGATTGAAGATGTGTATACGCAGAATTTGGGTGAGGACGTATCTGCGGCGCTTGCGGAAACAGCGCCATTGACGGTAAAGACGTATGAAGCCGGGAAGCTTGGAGAAGTCATCCGCGAGGCGCCGATTGCCCAGATCGTCTCTGCAATTTTAGAGCAAGCCATGCGGCTTCGGGCATCAGATGTGCATATAGAGCCCCAGATTAACGATACCCGCGTGCGCTACCGCGTAGACGGCATTTTGCAGGAACGGCTGGCACTTCCCAAAGGACTGCGGGAGGCCGTGGTTTCGCGGATTAAGATTTTAGCGGACATGAAAATTGACGAGAAGCGTATTCCCCAGGACGGCAGGTTTAACTTTAAAATGGGAGATGCCGAAGTTGATCTCCGTGTGTCTACCCTGCCCACCGTGCATGGAGAAAAAATCGTCATGCGGCTCCTTAAAAAATCCGGCGGCATTCCGACGCTTCCTGATTTGGGTTTGCGGGGTTTGGCACTGAAAAATTTAGAGACGAATATTTTGCGGCCTCACGGCATAATCCTCGTCACCGGGCCCACGGGGAGCGGTAAAACGACCACGCTCTACGCCGTGTTATCCAAGCTGAACACCACGCGGGTAAATATTATGACGCTCGAAGATCCAGTTGAGTACGAGATGGCGGGCATTAACCAGGTGCAGATCAATCCCCAGGCAGGCTTGACGTTTGCGACCGGCTTGCGCTCGTTCCTCCGTCAGGATCCCAACATCATACTCGTTGGAGAAATCCGCGATACGGAAACGACGGACCTGGCCATTCAGGCGGCGCTTACCGGGCATTTGGTATTTTCGACGCTCCACACCAATAACGCTGCAGGTGCTATCCCCCGGCTTCTCGATTTGGGTGCAGAACCATTTTTGGTGGCATCGGCGCTCAATGCCGTGGTCGGCCAGCGCATCGCCCGGCGCGTGTGCCCTGCGTGCAAGGAAGAGTACGAACCGGATGAGGCGGTAAAAAAAGATATTGTGGCGGCGTTGGGAGACTTGCTGGCGAAAGACAAGCCGGTGAAATTGTATCGCGGCCGCGGTACGGTAGACGGCCAGCCGTGCGGCACCTGCGGCGGGTCCGGGTACGTGGGCAGGGTCGGCATTTTTGAGGTCTTCTCAGTGACCGAAGCAATCAGTAAACTGATATTGACGCGGACACCCATGCGGGATATTGAAAGTCAGGCGATCGCCGACGGCATGATCACCATGAAGCAGGACGGATATATGAAAGCGGTTGAAGGGGTGACGACCTTGGAAGAAGTGCTGCGGGTGGCGCAGGATTAACTATGGATATTAATCAATTGTTTACAGAAACGGCGAGATTGGAGGCAGCGGATTTGCATTTGCTGGTCGGGTTTGCACCGATGCTCCGGGTCTCAGGAAAGCTCGGGCCGATCGCGGGAGCTGCAGCACTTACCGCAACTGACGTGGAACAGCTGGTCTTTGCCACATTTACTCCCCAGCAAAAGGAATTGTTTTTGACCAACAGAGAAATTGATTACTCCGTGGCCACGCAGGTAGGAAGATTTCGTGCGAATGTCTACTACCAAAAGGGCACGGTGGCTGCGGACTTCCGCTTGATCCCGTCGAAAATCAGATCCATTGATGAGTTGGGGCTCCCTGCCATCTGCAAGCAGTTTGTGAATTTGCGCCAGGGGTTGGTTTTGGTCACCGGTCCTACCGGGCATGGAAAGTCCACGACGTTGGCCGCGATGATCCAAACCATTAATCAAACAAAAGCCACACACATTATTACGATTGAAGACCCGATTGAATACGTCTATCCGCCGGGGCTTTCTATCATTTCCCAGCGGGAGATGCACCAGGATACGCACTCGTGGACCGTGGCTCTTCGGAGTGTACTGCGGGAGGATCCGGATGTCGTTTTGGTAGGCGAAATGCGGGATTTTGAAACGATCCAGGCGGCCCTGACCGTAGCGGAAACCGGGCATTTGGTGTTTGCGACGCTTCATACAAATTCCGCTGCTCAAACGATTGACCGCATCGTGGACGTATTTCCGGAGAATCAGCAGGGACAGGTGCGATTGCAATTGTCTTTTGTCCTTGAAGGAGTATTTTCTCAGCGGCTGGTTCCTGCAATTGCGGGCGGCCGGATGGCGGTGGCAGAAGTGCTCACGGGAACTCCCGCAGTACGAAATACGATCCGCGAGGGGAAGTCACACCTCTTGGATAATGTCATCCAGACGTCGGCAGAGCTGGGCATGATGACGCTGGAGACCTCGCTTGCCCGCGCCGTGAAAGAAGGCAAAATTAGTGTGGAGACTGCTACCGCCTATGCCGTCCGGCCGGAAGAGCTGGGAAGACTGCTGAAATATTAAAAACAAATTCTTCTTATGGCATTTTTTTCTTACAAGGCGAGGGATGCTGATGGCAAAACCATAACCGGTCTTGTCGAAGCGCCCGGGAGTTCTGCCGCGACGAAACTGCTTCGCGATAAGCAATTGTTCGTTATAAAACTCGTGGAAACCAGGGAGCGGTTTTCCGTTTCCGCGTTTCTTGCAAAATTTAAAAAAGTGGGCTTTGGCGATATCGTTAATTTTACCCGTCAGCTGTCGACCATGATTGTGGCAGGGCTTTCGCTTCCTGATTCTCTCACTATTTTACGGACGCAAACGACCAACCCGGCCTTTGCGCGGGTGCTTTTGGATATCGAACATCAGATCGTCGGCGGAGGAAATCTCGCGGATTCGCTCGGCAAATATCCGACGTATTTCCCTGCAATTTATGTTGCTCTTATCCGGGCCGGTGAATCGTCCGGAACGCTTGATAAAGTGTTATCGCGTCTTGCCGAAACGCTTGAGGCGCAACGGGAATTCAAAAGCAAAGTGCAGGGCGCCATGATCTATCCGGTTATAATCGTGATTGGCATGGTGGCCGTCGTTATGGTCATGATGACGGTGGTGATCCCAAAACTTACGGATCTTTATAAAGATTTTGGTATTTCGCTTCCTGTTTCCACCCAGATTCTCATTACTATGTCTCAGTTTTTTGTCCGATTTTGGTGGCTTATGATTATTGCCGGTGTCGGCGGATTTTTCGGGTTTATGAAATGGAAAAAGACTGCCGTGGGCGAGCGCATCATGGACAGCCTGATACTCCGTATCCCTCTGTTTGGGGAACTCCAGAAAAAAGTGATTCTCGTTGAATTTACCCGGACGCTGGGGATGCTTATTACTGCGGGTATTCATATATTGGAAGGATTGAATATTCTGCGTGATTCCGTCGGCAACGTACTCTTCCGCGATGCCATCACGGACATTTCTAAAAAAGTGGAAAAGGGATTTCCCTTGGGCGATACGTTTGCCCAGTATGACGTGTTTCCGCCGATTGTGTCGCAAATGATGAAGGTTGGGGAAGAGACGGGCAAACTGGATGATACGCTGGGAAAATTATCCCACTACTTTGAAACGGAGTCGGAGCATTTGGTCAAGGGACTCACTACGGCGATCGAGCCTATCATTATGGTCGTATTGGGCGTGGGGGTGGGATTTATCGTCATCTCCGTCATTACGCCTATTTACAACTTGACAAGCCAGTTTAAATAGTGTTTCATACTATATATGAGGCAAAAAGGATTTACGCTCATTGAACTTCTTATTGTCATTGCGCTTTTAGGGTCGTTGGCAGTCGGACTTCTGGCAACGATTGACCCGTTTGAACAACTCAAAAAAGGCCGCGATACCTCACTTCGCAATACCACGGCAGAATTTTACAATGCAAACCTGCGGTACTATGCCACCAAAGGCCAGTTTGCCTGGGGCACCGGGACGACGTTTACGGCAAGCCGGGTGAATACCATGGGCAGTTATGTGACTGATCTTGTTAATGCCGGAGAGCTTAAGAATCGTTTTATGGATTTGGCCGGGACGGGGAATTTGGCAAAGATTATGGTGACGTCAACGGCAGCGGAGAACATTACGGTCTGTTACAAACCGGAATCCAAATCATTCCAGATTGACCCCAATACGACCTACAGTTCTGATGGGTCGGTGGTTGCCAGCGGCTGCAAGTCTCAGACTTCCTCCGGCGGCACGGACTGCTTCTTCTGCGTCCAGTAATTCCT
>JBBTTP010000066.1:13169-44514 GCA_038064215.1 Patescibacteria group bacterium
TTAACGAAGCAAAAAATTGCGGGACTGTTTAGCGCGGCCGCGCTTGCCGGCAACTACCTCTTTTTTCTCTACAGCATCACGCCGGAAGTATTTGCATTGTTTGATTTGTTTGTCGTGTTGCTTATGTACCTTTTGATCCGTTGGTCGGAAACAAAAGAAAACAGATATCTTTATGTTGCAAGTTTTGTTTTCGGCCTTTCCCTCAGTCATCACCACGTCATACTGTTCCTTGTTCCCGCGCTTCTATTTTTTATCTGCAAGGTTGGACCTTTAAAGGTTAGCCTCAAGAAGGAAATTTACAAGGTTGGACCTTTAAAGCTGCTGATGTATTTGTTTCTCGGATTAGTTCCCTATTTGTATCTGCCGATTGCTGGAAATGGAACGTCAATTATCAACTGGAACCGGCCGGTGGATATTTCTTCATTTATACGATTGGTTACACGCGCGGACTACGGTACGTTTGTATCCGGCGGGTACTACGGCAATCTCCTTTCCCAGCGGATTACGCAGGTGAAAGCGTACGGGCAGTTTATGGTTTTAGACTGGACTTTTGCGGGCATCGCTCTTGCCCTCATCGGATTCGTGTGGTTGTGGAAGAAGCGGCGCCCTGTCTTTTGGCTGTTTTTTCTTGCATTGGTGTTTTTGGGGCCGGGATTTTTCTTTTATGCGAGTTTCCCCTTGGTCAACCGATTCACGCTGGGAACCTATGAACGGTTTCTTCTTCCCTCGTATATCCTTTTTTCTATTCTCATGGGTTTGGGTATTGATGGGGTGATTCGTTGGATTGTCCGGAAGCGATTTGCAAGAGGTCCTCTTGCAAAAGTTGCCCTGACGGGCTTTGTGGGTCTTTTGTTTCTATTGCCGATGAGTCGAGGGTATTCTACCATTTGGCGATTTTGGGGCATAGCAACGGATACCACAGCGGACACATTGGGGCAGGATATTCTTTCCAGTGTGGACGCCAACAGTATTTTTCTTCTTTCCCGCGATACGCCGCTGTTTACGACACAGTACATGCGGTATGCGCGGGGCGTACGACCAGACGTGATCGCCATTCATGCATCGCGATTGGCAACGAGCGATTATCCCAACGTGTTGGCTCGCGTATTTCCCCGGTTGGTTTTGCCGCAAACAACAGGTGAAGCATTTACGGCTGGATTTATCAGCGCCAACCGCACCCGGTTCCCGATTTTTTCCGTGGTTCCCCTATCCGTCGACCCCGGATTGGCGTGGATGCAGGAAGGGCTGGTCTATCGGTTGGTCGAGGAATCGAAGGCTACGCCCGCGGACACAGCTCTGGCAGTCAACGACCGGTTATGGCAGGCATACCATGATCCCAGAAACGGCATCCTTTCCCGATACCGCCACCTCATGCTGGCGGATGTGTTGGATGTCTATGCCGGTGCGAGCGTTGAGTTTGGCAAAACGCTGCTCCGGATCGGCAAACTGACGGATGCGAAGCGGTATTTTCGCCGCGCTATAGATCTGGACGGCGATACGCAATTGTCCGATGCTCATGTGTATGCAGGGCTCACGGATCTTTTTTTAAAAGACTGTGCGTCTGCATTGGCACATTTTTCGGCTGCAAAAACCGTGGATTTGGCGAAAACGAATGCCAAACTGTTTTTATATGAAGCAGTTACAACCCGCGACTGCGCCGGCGATGCGGCAAAGGCAAAGACGTTGTTTGATCAATACGAGTCTTTGAAGAAGGAAGAGGAAACACCACTGCAATAAACAAAAAAACGATCGAGAGTAAACTTACTACTGTTCCCTCAGCGAGACTTTTTGGCGCATAAAAAAATCGTACCTCATGATTTCCCGGAGGAACGACAACGCCTCTCTGTTTGATATTGGTTGGCAGTATGGGAACGCGTTTTCCGTCCAGCGACGCCAGCCAGCCGGGATAGTAGGTATCGGTGAGGACGAGCACTGCATCGCTGTCATTATTTTCAACGACAACGGTGAGGGATGTTTCGGTTTGTTGTGTCAATCGGACCCGTCCGGTTGCTGTTTCTTTTGGATGAAATGAATTAGCTAATGGTTTTTCCACTACGATACTTTTGCCCGGGATAAAATCATCCCGGCTTATGGCGGCAAATGCTTCTTCTTTGGTGGTAGCGAGGATTGTGTGTGTTGCCAGGTATGCTCGCGGGAGTGCTGTGGGGTTGTTCCATACGGTGATGTTGTCCTGCATGATGTTGTTAGTCAGGCGTGAAGTACCAGTTTGAGAAAGCGGAATGACCGTGATGATAGTATTGACGCCGGACAGGTCAAGAAATTTTTTACCAAGGCCAGACAGCGTTGCTTCATTATTATCATTCATTAATCCGGCTGCAAGCATGTCATCAAAGAGGCTGGGTCTTCGTAAAAATCTGCCGGCATAGACTGCAGAAGAGGCGATTTTCCAAATGGCATTACTGTTTGGCGCGAGGGATTCGCGAAGTACGCGATACGGCTCCACGGTTTGCCAGCCCGACGTTAAAAATGATCGGTTGTGGACAGCTTCTGCCCCAACGGTGAGCACGTTTGCTTCTTTTGGCAGTGATGAGAGAATTTTCGGCGGATGAAGCCATGCGCTGGCAGGTTCCAAAGCGTGGTAAGAATACCACGTAGTAAAAAGAATTATGGTATTGACTGTCGCAAGAATCACGATCGTGAGCCGAAGAATTTTTTGCATGCGTTTTTGTTGCCAGAGTGTATCTATGCCGCGGGTTGCCAGGATGATGATGGACATAATAAATATCCAGATAAAGCGTGATGGAACGCGAAACAGGTGAAACGGCCAGAAGGAATAGATGAGATACAGCGGTGAATATTTTCCAAGTATAAGAAGGAAAGAAATGATCGTTGCGAGAAAGAAGAAGAGGTGCAGATTCACTCTCACCCGACGGGTGAGATGCACAAAGAAAAATACGATTGGTATATAGCCGATGCCGCCGACGTTTTCCCAGAATATGCTGCCGTCAAAATTAAAAAAGGACGGGTAGGTGCCGAATTTCGGATTGCCCAGGGCAAACGGGTTTGCAAGCGTGAGGAGGTGTTTTAAGGGATAGGAAAAATAACTTGCTGTATCGGGTGTGATGCCACGGGCGACGGTGGTCTGGGTGAGAAATTCCCAGGAAGGAAGGATTTGAATTGCGGACAGGCCGAGTGCCGCAATGAAAGAGACAAAAAATCTGATACTGTCTGTCGCTTTAGTTGAGCTTCCGATGAGAAGCCATGCTCCGTACCCTGCGGCAAAAAGAAGCGTGATAAATGCTGCCTGCGGGAAACCGGTGAGGAGTTGTTGGGAAAAAATAAAGGACCAAAGTACCATCGCATACCGTGATTTTTTCTGAAAAAGAAGCAGGGTGCAGGCCATGACCCACGGCAGGAGACTTACCCCCTGCAGAAGCGCGCCGTGCGGGAGCTGTGCGAGTATCATGCCGGAAAAAGCAAGCGTGATACTCCCAAAAAGAGCAGGAAAAATTTGAAACTTCATCAGGCGAAGCCACACATACATCCCCCATCCTAACGTCAGGATAGCAAAAACGATGGAGACGTTGTACGTGGTGACGGGATCAAACAGACGAAACAGGATAAGATTCGGTAAAAAAAATGTGCCGGTCTGCCCCTCTGCCAAAAGCGGAAACCCTGCCCCCAACTCCGGTATCCAGAGAGGAAGCATGCCGCTCTGTAGACTTTTTCCTAAGAGATATTTCGTGACAAAGGTAAAGTGCCAGGCGTCGCTTCTGCCGAAATCCGGGGTCACCAAAAGAAGCGGCTCCGGCCAAAATAGCCGGAAAAAAAATGCGATTACGAGTATAGTAAGCGTGCAACAAGCAATCGCATCGCGTTTCATGGCAGTAGTGTATCACGGTTTTCGTGATATGATAACCGTATGTGGTTGGCTGGAATATTGGGTTTGGCAGTCGGGTCATTTCTGAACGTTCTTATCGACCGCCTCCCCAAAGGACAGTCGGTTGTTTGGGGGAGGTCGCGGTGCGATTTTTGCAAAAAGACACTTCGATGGTATGAGCTCATTCCCATTGTATCATTTGTCATGCAAAAAGGCCGGTGCCGACGGTGCCGCAAAAAGATTAGCTGGCAGTATCCGATTGTTGAGGTCGTGACAGCCGTTGGGTTTGTCTTACTTCTCCAAGGCCAGGCCTTTGATGCCCATCAAGGCCTGGCCTTGGGGGGAGCATGGCTTATTTTCAGCTCGCTTCTTGTTATGTTTGTCGCTGATTTAAAGTATCAGATTATTCCGGACAGTATGATTATTGTCGGGATTATCGGGGTGCTGGGGGTAATAGGTATACTATGGGAGAATATTCTGACGGGAGCTGGTGCAGCAGCGTTTTTTCTTCTTTTGTATTTTATTACCCGCGGCCGAGGGATGGGATTGGGCGATGTAAAACTTGCATTCCTGTTAGGACTTTTATTGGGATATCCGGGTATCATCGTAGGGCTGTATGCTGCGTTCTTGACGGGTGCCGGGGTGGGTGTCATACTGATGATAGCGAAGAGAAAAACGTGGAAAAGTCGCGTGGCATTCGGTCCGTTTCTTATTCTGGGAGCCGTCATAACGCTTGTATGGAAAACACAAATTCTGGCGTGGTGGGGAAATTTTCTCTAGGGTTTAGTCTCATGGAGCTTTTGGTGGCGGTATCCATCATTGCCATTTTGGTATCGGTGGCGGTGACGGCATACTCCACGGGCCAGAAAAAAGCACGGGACAACCGGAGAAAAGGTGATGTAAAAGAGGTACAAAGCGGATTTGAGCAGTATTATGCGGATAATAAAGGATCGTATCCGGCTACGTGCAGTTTGGCAGTTACCTATTTACCCAACGGCATGCCGTTGGATCCGAAAACCGGTACGGCGTATACGGCTGTGACCGGCTGGAGCAGCTGCAGTACGTCAAGTTTTTGCATGTGTGCGGGTCTTGAAGGAGAAACGAACGCCGTGACGGATTGCAGCGGGGCCGCCGCACCGAGTGGGTATACGGGGATGTACTGCGTGAAGAATGCACAATAGGGACTATGAAAATTTTCAATGATAGGAAGGGGTTTACTTTGATGGAAATATTGGTGGCGATATCTATCATTGCTATATTGACTGCCATTGGTATTGTGTCCTACGGATCGGTCAACCGCAGATCCCGCGATACGAAACGGAAAAGCGATGTTGAGCAGATCCGGTCGGCACTCGAAATGTACCGCACCGACACCGGGTATTATCCCAATGCGGGTGCCGGCAGTTGGACGAACGCGTCCGGCTTGAGTACGGCTTTAGTTTCAACGTATATGCCTGCAGTTCCTTCGGACCCGAAAAATCCGGATTATGTCTATCGGTTTAAAGCGACGAACGCTTCGGCAGGCAGTTACTACGGTTATTGCGTGAGCGCGTATCTGGAATCGGAAACGCCGGCAAGCAATTCCTGTACACCGGATGCTTCGCAAACTCCCGCTCATAATTATGGAGTGAAAAGTCCATGAAGAAAGGGTTTACTCTTATCGAGCTTATCGTCACCATCGGCGTTTCGCTTTTGGCAGTAGGCGGGCTGATCGTCAATTACAACAATTATAATGATAATCAAAAGCTTAAGCAGGCGGCAATCACGCTCAAAAATAATCTCCGGTTTGCCCAAACTCAGGCGGTGTCTGCCAAAAAACCTGCCAGCGGGTGCACCCAGCTTGTGGGGTATACCGTGAGCTTTACTTCGGGTTCGTATTCGATCGGCGCCGCGTGCACCGAAGGGGCTGTCGGCGATGTATTGTCGGTTACCCTTCCCAGCGGCATTACATTTTTTCCTGTCCCTTCCTCATTTGTTTTTGATGTGTTGAACCGCGGGTTAGCCGGCAGTGATGCCGTGACGATTACAATGGTAGGTATCGCAAAATCGTATAGGATACAGATTTCTTCAGGAGGAGATATCAATGATCTGGGATTTCTCTAAATCCGGTCAGTCGCTTGTCGAGGCAGTGGTCGTCATCGGCGTTGTTATTTTATTGGTTACCGGTATCGTGGCGGGTACGACGGCGTCACTAAGGAACATTGACCAGGGTAAAACGAGAAGCCTGGCGCTGAAGTACAGCCAGGAAGGTATGGAATACGGCCGGAATCTCCGAAACACCGGCTGGGAAACGTTTCAGGGGAAAAGCGGCGTATGGTGCTTGGATAAAATCAGTGTATTGACTGCTGCCGTCAGCGGCGTGTGCCCCGTGAATGTTGATAGCGTCTACACAAGAAGTTTGACGTTTACCTGGAGCGATCCTACGATGACCGTCGTTTCCCGGGCGACGTGGAACGACGGGAGCGGTGAACACAAAAGCGAACTGACGACCAATTTTACCAAATGGCGATGAAAAAACAAGGATTTACTCTGTTGGAAATCATGGTCTCGATCGGCATCGTGGCGATCATGGGCGTCCTCATCTCGCAGGTATTTTTTACCACGACGCGCAGCAATGCAAAAGCAGAAGTGTTGAAAAACGTCAAGCAGAACGGCGATTTTGCCGCGGAACTCATGGGCCGCATGATCAGAAATGCCAACGCCATTACGACGACCTGTGCAGATACCGGTTCAACGACGACCAGTATTACGCTGACCAATCCGAACGGGGGCTCTACTGCCTTTGGGTGCCTTCTGGACGGTACGGTGATGCGTATAGCGTCCACGAGCGCCGGCCGCACGGATTACCTGACGGACAGCGGCCTTACCTTAGGCGGGGTGGACTGCAACGGGGCGAGTTTGAGCTTTGTCTGTACTGCCCCGGCCGGCCAGCCCACGACGGTGGCCATTACGTTTCGTTTGGCGCAGAAGGGCACGCCGCCGGATCAATTTGACCGCGCAAGCGCATCATTTCAGACCACGGCAGCAATCCGCAATGTAAGGCAATAATATGAGCTCCCTGACCGTATTTTTTGGTTTTTTTCTTGTTTCTTTGTTTTTAGGCGACGGGAAGCAGCCGTTTGTCGACGTGTTTTGGGCCTTGGGCATTTTAGCGCTCTATGCACTGCGGTATGCCCGGCTCGGGAGATTGAGTCTCCGTCCCCTTCCCCGCACCGTGTCGTGGGTATGGACTCTGCTCCTGGTTTATTTTGCGGGAAGAACGCTTTTCTCAGATAGCGTGGCCTACTCGGTCACGGCGACGGTCCGGCTTATCGAGGGGTATCTTCTCTATGTATATTTTTACACAATTACTTCAGAGGATACGATGAAAGTATTTGTGAAAGGATTGATCGCAACAGGGCTTATCGCAATTGGTGCCTCGTGGATATTGTTACTATTCCCAAAGCTTGCCGAATTTCTTCCATTCATGAATCTTTTGTATGCTAACTACGGGCATAATCATTTAGCGAATCTGTTGCTGCCGATATTTCCGTTGGTGCTGGCTACAATTCACGATTCCCGGAATCCGAACTCCTTTGATTCCGGGAATCTACGGAATTTAGGGTGGGTAGTTCTGTCTATTTATATCTTTGGCATGATCCTTACCTTTGCCCGCGGGGCGTGGGTCATACTCGTCCTCTATCTGTTGCTGCAATTTGTGCTCCGCCGTCATGCACTCGATAAGCGATTGATGGTTGGCATCGCGTGTCTGTTTCTTGTCCTGTTTGGTGCGTTGGCAATCATTTCCGTGAAGTTTGATTCTCTGCGTGAAGGAAAATCCTCCAATGCATTGATCCGTCAAATCATCAAGCGTCCCCTGACTGAAGACAGTCGGTGGGGTTATTGGAAGCAGGCGGCGAAGGCCATCGCCGAGCGGCCTTTTTTCGGCAGCGGTCCGGGAACATTTTATCTTCAGTCAAAACGTCTGCAGGAAGCACCGCAAACCTACTCCTGGTTTAGCCATAGTTTCCCCTTGGAGACGATGGTTGAAGTGGGGTTGGTGGGTGCAGTACTTATGGCATTTGTTTTGGTTAGGTCGCTACGCCGAAGTTATGGCTCTCCCCTGTTTGCTTCTGCTTGTCTCACCCTTGCGTACAGCTTTTTTGAGTTTAATGTGAGTTATTTGAGTATTTGGCTGCTTTTTTGGAGCATGATGGGGTTCGTGATGGGGTTCGTGAGAGAAGAATAGGTGTGGTATACTTTCTGTACTATGTATAATTGGTCTCACATAGATGAAGAAGCGATGAAAAAGGAGGATCCGGAAAAGTACCGCCTCTGGCGGCTCACTCAACTCATTAACTGCGGCCTGGATGGCGAAAAACTTGACCGGGAGGAGGTCAAAGCCGCTTGGCCGGCGATTAAAGACGATATTGAACCGTATACCCGTCGGGCGATAGAATATCTTTTATGGGGTACCGTATACTCACTCCCCCTAGATATCAAATTCTGGAACAGGCCTGCGAAGTATCGCTGTCCAGATTGCCACGCTGGTTTTGACTCTATGAAAGCGTTTTTAAGCTGATTTCTTGTGTACTATTTATGCTGGTTCCCTTTGACCGCGCCAACATGGTCGATTTTTATCTGGCGGAAGCCAAAAAAATCGGTGAAAGGATATTCAAGTGATGCATCGCGTTGCGCTTGGGGTTCTGTTGCTTTTTTATCTCTCCTCCATTGCAGGACTTTTGATGAGCGTGATTCCCTCTCTCAAATCCTGGGCGTTTTTTGCTGCTCCGTTTTACAAGCAGACTGCATTGGATAGTGTGCAGACGGCTTCCGGCCGGCAAGCACAGGTTATATTGCAATTGAACCGCCGCGATCCGGAGCTTTTGTATAAAGTGGCTCAGAAGGGAAGCAAATTAGGGCTTGATCATGCGCTTGTGGATGGTTGGTACGAGGGAGCGGTTTCTGCTGACCGTTTTAATAAAAATTACCACTTGTCTTATCTACAATATTTATTAGAAACAAATCAACAAAATAAAATGGGAGAGGCAGTAAAACAGGCGACAATGGTTTTGGTTCCGCCGTCTTTGCAAAAACAAACAGCAAAAGTGAATTTTTCTCATGACGAACTCCAGTACTTATATCCGGACATTCTCCCCTCCTTGGTTGAGCCGATGTTTCGCGATCAACAATACCTTGCAAAGCCGTATTATTTATTGGGATTAAGCGTAATCAGCAAAGACCCGCAGTTAACGAAAGAATTTTGGTTGTTAGCTAAAGAAATTTCTCCGGAATGGAGTTTTTATTATCTTGAGCTAGCGAGTCTTGAGCAGAATGTATTTCATAATAAAAATCTGGCTAAACAATTAATCGCTGAGTGTAATAAGCATAAATTGGCCCAAGATAATTGCTCCTCTCTTCCTGCTGGTTGGTTTCCCGAGCCCGGTTTTTTTGCAGAAAAAATCGAGGCAATTCCGTAGATTTCATGATGTTTATGGAGCGAATTTTTTACCAGTTAAAAATAGTTTCAATGAATGGAGTAGGGTTGGCAAAATATCTTGCTCATGCTTTCGGATTCCGACAAAAAGCACCCAAGGTGGTATTTTATTTAAATACACACACAATCAGGCTTGTCTGTGAAGATGAAAAATTAGGGAAATCTTATCGAGTAGCCGACGCGGTTTATTGTGACGGTTGGGGGGCAGTTTGGCTGGCCCGTCTGGCTGGGGTTCGGATTAAAGAACGGGCAACGACGATGGATTTTTTTCATGTTTTTTGTGAGACAGCTCAAAACAATAAATTAAAAATCTTTCTCTTAGGCGGAAACAATGGAGTTGCCGATCGTGCCATGCGTAGGCTTGGCATGTTATACCCAGGACTTAAAATAGTAGGATGTAGTGATGGTTATTTTAACAACACCGAGGAGATTATTAAAAAAATTAATCAGAGCAAACCAGATGTCCTTTTGGTTGGTATGGGTACGCCTAGGCAGGAGAAGTGGCTAGTCGAAAACAAAAACAAATTAAAAATACAACTAGGCTGGGCCGTGGGAAGCTTATTTGAGTATCTTGCAGAAGATAAACCGCGATCACCAGTTTGGCTTGGCAAGCTCCATTTAGAATGGTTATTTCGGATGATTGTCGAACCAAACCCCGGGCGCAGATATTTAGCTGACGGTTTATGGCTACTCAAAGAGTTGTCCTTTGGGTTTTTCTTGAAACCATTTTTTCAAATAGAAAACCCAGATGGTAAAAAATAACAATAAGATAAAGATGTAAAAGAAATAACGGCTTTTGCACAAGGGAAAACTCTTTGGTTACTGCCAGTACCCTTTTGATTTTGTGAGAGATTCCTTTTTTTTTCTTTTTGAATGAATGAAAGATATTTTTTTGTGACAAAAGAAACATCGCCCGCCCATTGGTAAACTTTTTTGCCAGAAGTTTTATCAGAGAGTTGGTCTCTTGATGCATAACCTCAACCTGAGGAGCATACATCATTTTAGCTCCAAGACTTTCGAGTTGCTCGCCGAAATCGGTGTCTTCTGAAAAACCAAAGCGGTCGTATTGGCCGTCAAATTTAAGATGGCTGCGTTTTAAAAAAGATCGTTTAATCGCAAAATTTCTGGAATTGAGCGCCCCGCCGCAAAAAACGCGGCCTGTTTTTTGATGTACTCTGAGATCAAGAAACCAACGCTCGTATTGGAACGTGTAAGCCTTCATGAGTACCGAGGAGGATAATTCTTTAGATTTGCCCAGAACAACGTCGATGTCTGGGTTTTGACGGTACATCGTAATGATTTCCGCAAGCCAATGAGACGCCGGTTCACAATCGTCGTCAAGAAAAACAACGATATCGCCCCTCGCTTCCTGCAATCCCCGATTCCTTGCCCGCGATTTACCCAATCTTTTTTCAAGAAGAAGTTTTAACGGTAGATTAGAGAATCTTTTAAGAAGCGGAACATAGTTCTGTTGAGCGTTGTTTTCGATTACCAAAATTTCTTTCGGCTTAACCGACTGAGCTGACAGGGCTTTAAGACACTGGGTAATATTTGCCAATCTTTTTCGACTGGGAATAACTACAGAGATTGTCATAGGGTAGATAAATAACCAAGCATTAAAATAAACACCTCAAGAGACGGATCCTGTGAAAAGAGAGTGTGGAACTGGGCATTAATTAAAAATGTAAAAGCGCCTACCCAAATTCCTGTCGAAATCCAGTTATTTTTTATTTTTTTCCAGGACTGCCAGAAAATATAGACAACAAAAACTAGAAATAACAATCCTGCAGGAACGCCTAGTTCGGAAAAAAATAAAAGAAACGTATTGTGGACCGGAAACAAGAACCCACGAGCTTCGAGAGAGAGATCGTTGGTCGACATGACTTGAGTAAAACGATTCAATCCCACTCCCCAAACAGGAGCCTGTTTGATCATCTCCCATGCTTGAAGGACGAGATTGATGCGGCCCCGGCCATTGCCGATGGTCCAAATATCGTTAAATGACTGTAGGCGTGAGAAAAATGCAGGGACAAAAATTGAAAGAGCTACAACTATGATCATAATCATTGCAGCCAATAGCCAAAACTTCAATGCCCGAACATTTTTTTTGGTACCTAACCAAATAAAAATCATGCCTGATAAAACAATGGCCATCCATCCACTCCGGCTAAAAGTGGCAAAAAGAGAAATAAGACCGAGGGTCAAAGCTAAGACGGCAACATATTTAGATGATGACCATCTCTTTGATTTTTTTGAAAGCAGAAAGCCGAAACTCACTGGAATAAGTAGTGTTAAAAAACTGCCAAAAAAAGTGGGGTGACCCATGAGCCCGGACACTCGATAAAATGGTTCTCCGTCGGTTGTAAGATATCCAAGCGGTCGAGTGGCGCCGGAATCTTCCAGAAATAACCCCAATGGCTGACGGTTGATGAGTTGCAAGCTTCCCACGATTCCCAGGAGAAGAAGAATGGCAATGAGCGTATTTCTAAAAAGTTCCCTCATTCTTTCTCCAATAAAAAGACGGCTTCCGACAAAAAACAGACCAATAGAGGTAAATAAACGCACTAATCCCAAGGACGCCAGGTTACTATTTTCAGAAACAAAAGTACCAATGACGGACAAAAGCAGGAAGATGAGAAGAATGAAATCAATTGGCTTGAGCTTTTGCCCGTCACCTTTTTTTATGAGAACTAACATGAAAAACAGCACCACAAAAATAATCATTTTTGGCGCAATACCAAAATAAAAATCATATCCTGGAATCCAGGGATGGGGACCAGGTGAGACAACACGTATAAACCACGCCCGCAATCCCCGCTCAAATGGCAGAGACAGGAGTAATGTTGCAAACAAGCTTTCCATTAAAGAAAATTTATTGACAGTAAATAAAATAAGTCCGTATATCGCGAAGATAACAATGTAGGCCTTATTGTTGGTGATGAGTAGTAATGCCAAAGAAAAGACGTAAGGAGAAATCCGGGGATTGAGTATTTGTTTAAGGAGTTTCATCATGGAAATCCTGAACTTCGACATAGGGAAGATTGTAGTCGGCAAACGAAAACTTAAGCGGAGAATCCAGGCTGCCGACTTTCAAGATTTGATTGCCGGCAAACCTCCAGCCATACGGATAATTCACCAATAGCAATCTTAGGGTAAGAACAATATCTTTGAGCCGCGGGTTGGTTTCAAGAAATTGGTTGGTGAAGTATCCCGGACTACTCGTAAAAACGCTACTTGTGGGTGTTTCAGTTGATTTAGATAAAATTTCAGCAACTACTATATTATTGGCCCTGTCAAACATTTTGTCTCCGACGGCAATTTTATTGACTACCCATGGTTCAATATTGCGGATACGAACCGTGGCGATAATATATTTCTGTGAGTATCCTTCTGGTGGAATATTTAACGCTTCAATTTGACCTAGTACTTTGGTTTTGGGTAGTGACAATTCAATCGGTCCTCCAATTTCAACCGCACGGTTTTTGTACGAATATTTTCCGGTTCGAATACTTGCAACAACCTTAATTTTAGCTGTCACAAATATCGTTGGTTTTACATCGCCATATTGCTCAACAGAGATAATATTTGCGGTTGGTTTGCCGTCGATACCGAATTCCGTGTCACCGGACTTAATGGTGTTGGAAAGCCAGGGCGGCGGATTAAAAGAGTTTCCTCCGGAAAAGTCTTCGGTCCAATCTTTGCCTTTAACCTCCGCACGGATCATGAGCCATTCTTTTTTGGCGCCGAAAAATTTTATTCCGACGACGAACATCGCTATGACCGAGATTAAAGCAAACGCCTGTAATGGTGTTATAGTTTTAATTCTTTCCTCTATTTTTTTACTTAATGACATATTTATATTTATTTTTGTATAATACCCAATCCGAATGTACCGGGAAATTCGATCATATTATATATCTTTTTCAACCGCAATTCCTGCCAGAATTGATGGATGCCATAATCGAGATCGTTCGTGTGTTTGGTATGAATATCGTGGAATGCCATAAATCCACCTTTTGTGAGTTTGGGCCAAAAAAAACGGAAATCTGATTCCACTCCCGCGTATGAGTGGTCGCCGTCAACATGGATATAGCTCCATGTATGGGAGGGGTACAGTTTTTTGAATTTTTGAGTCGTCATGATATGCATTGTAATATAATGCTCAAGGTTAAATTTTTCAAATATGTGCCCGCCTTCTTGTGTGTTCCAAAACCCTACGCCTCCCCAATGGCTTTTGTGTTTGGGATTGGCCTGATCATATCCGGCATCCACAAAGTCGACCATTCCTTTTTGGTTATCGCGGCACGCAAGTGCGCAGATTGCCGGTATGTATCCATACCGGCTGCCGATGCATAATACCCGTTTGGGTTGAAGAACGCGAATGAGCGCATAATGAATCCATCCATATCCCAGATTACCGGTTGTTTTATCCATTTCATGCCAGTTATCGCTACGAGCGTACAGATCAATAAATCGATTGATTGACGTGCGGTTGAATATATTGGTTGACTGAAATAGTCCTGTGTAATCCATTGTGATAGTATAGTGTACACCGTATGGGAGTTTTTGAAAAATTATTTAGGTACTTTCCGGATATTTTTTTCCACAAAAAGAAAATTCTTTCGATACTGCAAAAGACTGCCACTCCTGTTTTTTTAGCAGATAAGCGTATTTTGTTGGAGCGATATCAAAACCTGCAGTGGGCGCTTGAGAAATCGTGGAGCCGGTCACAGATAGCCTATTCGTTTAAAACAAATTACGATATCGCCCGGTCCCGTATATTTCAAACTCAAGGAGCTTGGGCAGAGGTGGTTTCCGGCAAAGAATACGCGTTGGCAAAAAAACTTGGCTATGCAGGCCATCAGATTATTTTCAACGGGCCTTACAAAACAAAGGACCAACTCGGTCAAGCGTTTAGAGATGATGCATTAGTTCATATAGATCATAAGGAAGAAATGGAAAGAGTTATTGCTTTAAGCAAAGTAATAAAGCATCGGATTCGTGTTGGTGTCCGTATCAGTATGCCCATTCCCCATATAGCACGAAGCAGATTCGGTTTTTTTGTTGAGACCGGAGAAGCGCTAGCGGCAATCCAAAAATTGAAAAAAACACAGGACGTCGACATCGAAAGTATCCATGCTCACATAGGTACAGACGTTGATACGTCACTCAGCTATGCTGCAGTAGTATCGGGTATGGCAGACGTTGCGGATTTTGCTCTGAAAGAAACGGGAAAACCGATTACTTTTTTGGATATCGGTGGCGGATTCCCTTCTCACGGTGAAAAACCTTTTAGCAGAATATCGTGGCATCCGAAAAGAATCGAAGATTACGTTCAGGGGATAGTGGGGGAACTGAAACACCATCTGGTTTTCAAGAATATTCATCTTGTTGTTGAACCGGGAAGATACCTCGTCGATGATGGGATTATCTTTGCTTGTCGCGTGATTAGTGTTAGACGGGAACCTGGAAAGCAGATTGTACTGACCGATGCTACACTTACGATGTTGCCGTTGAAATGGTACCGTCCGCAGATTATTCGTATTTATTCGCAGCAACTTGATGAAAAAAGCGGTCAAGAGGTAAAAACCGTTCTCTATGGCGCTTCCTGCCGTGAAGATGACATACTGTTTGAGGGGCAATTATCTTCTATTGTATCAGGAGATTATGTGATATTTTTTTGTGTCGGTGCTTACAATCAAAGTATGGCTTCGGATTTTATTTTTGAAAAACCTGCTGCTGTTTTTTTGTAATTGATATCTTCATCATCTATTTTTTGAATAAATCCCAGGCCGGAGTAATGGTTGGTGAGCTTGAATTTATACGGCAAAAACGAGAGATTTCTCCACATTTTTCCATGTTCAAAACGCATGCTTTCCGCAGTCCGGTCAAAATCTATGTCATGAAAGCAGATGAATCCTTCAGGGGTGAGGCGGGGCCAAAATAGCCGGAGATTGGTTATAGCACCCTGGTACGAGTGGTCGCCGTCCAGGTAGATATAGTCATAGTTCCAATTTTCTTTTTTGGCAAACTGTGCGCTGGTCATAATGTGCGTTGCTATATATTTGTTGACACCGAGGTAGCGAAAATGCTCGTCGGGTTTAACAGTTTTCCAGAATCCCTGGCCATAGTAATGTTTGCTGCTTCCCTTTTTCATGTCATACGATGCATCGACAAAATCTACAAAACCTATTTGGTTTTCCATGCAGGCCTTGGCCATCATATACGGGATGAATCCGTACATGGAACCGATACAGAGTACCCGGTTGGGTTTCTGATTTCTGATGATTGCATAATGAATAAGCCCATATCCGAGATTCTGTGTAGATTTTTCCAGGTTTTGCGACCGCTGGTCGTTCCACCGGTAGTCCGCGCCGTAGTAATAGACAATGCGGTCGTAAAAATAGCGTTCGAATGCGTGGTACATGGGGAAAAGGAATAAAGTGTCAAGCCAAAATGTTTTTCCCCATATTTTTTGTCGCAGTTTTTCCAGGGCGCGTTTGATGCCGAGGTTTAAATGAATAGAATGATAGATTTGTTCAATAAATTTCATTTTCGGTTGACGAGGCCTTCTTATTGTTGATACACTAATGCAAATTAAATGGTTAAACAAATTATTTTACCACAAATAACAGAAAAAGAGTTTTTCCGTCGATTAAGAGAAAGACCTTTCGAGGATATCGGAGCTATCCGTACCATCGAGTCATTTTTTAAAAAAAAGCGCGGTTATATCTTCAAAATGCCTAAGCCAGGGACGCCGGTTATTCTTTTGGTTTCCGGCGGCTTGGACTCAACCACCACTTGGGGGCTACTGCTTTTAAAATATAAATTAGTGGTCTACCCTCTTTTTATTTTCCGTGACAGTGTACGATCTAAAAAGGAAGAACATGCTGCCGATTATTTTTGGAACTATTTTTATAGAAAGTATCCCAACCAAGTCATGCCTTTAATGAAATTTCATACTATTCTTTCACCGCCGGAAATAACCTTGAGTATGGAAAAAGAACATTATTATCATCCTAAACGGGTTTTAGACCTGATTGGCAACGAGATGATGCTTAAATATCCAAATTTTTATCCGCAACGGGTCCTCCCTTATATTCACGTCTTTTATGCGCTGGTATACGCTCAATATCTTTATGAGCATGTAGATGTAAAGATACGGACGGTGTTTACCGCGGTTCTGGCCGGCGACGGATTAGTCGTACCCAGTCAGACACTTACTTCGCTTCGAACGGCTCTTCTTTCTGTTTGCCATACTACTGCTGATTATAGTTGGCAATTTGCTTCTATCACTTTTGAAAAAGAATTGGGGCATTGGTTTTATAAAAAAGACGTGATTCTTTTGGGAAACAAGATGGGCCTACCGCTTGAAAAAACCTGGAGTTGTTACAGTGCGGGTTTGTTTCAGTGCGGCAACAGGTGTCAGACCTGCAAGAACAGAAGAGACGATTTTAGGGGCTCGGGACTCATTGACAAAACCGTTTATCTTGAGGATTTGACTTGGGTGAAATGGATGAGACATTTGGGGTTAATGAAGTGATCGTCATTCTATTGACAAAGATAATCCGATTTTCGTATTATATATGATATACGTGGCATGATAGGGGGTGATTTTTTCACTATGAAAGCGAAAAAAACGTACGCAAAACCAGGTGACAAGAAGGTAAAAATTCTCATGAAAGCACTTTTGGCCCTCAAGATGTAATGAAAAGGTTTAAAAGAGCTTCCTCTGTTCTTTCAAAGAAGATCCAAAATGGATGGGTTGTCCTCGAAAAAAATGCGAATTACTATCGTGAGTTAAATGATGTTGCAAGCATTTTGTGGTCCGTGTTGCAAACTCCCAGGTCACTTCAAGAACTCACTCAGACGGTAGTGAAGACGTTTGATGTTGATACTGCAGCAGCAGAAAAAGATATATCCATTTTTATCAAAAAATACGTATGCAACGGATTTTTGGAAGAAGTTTCATAGAGGTATGGCAGCGTTGTTTATTTTTGTCACCACTCCCATATAATTTTTTTCTGTTATTTCCCACGCATCAAAGCCAAAAGCATTGTCCCCCTTGGTTAAGCAAGCAAGTTTTTCATCTTTGATTGTGATTTCTGCCACGCGGTGAATAATAAGCTCCGGAAAATTGTGAAATGTAAAGGCAATAATATACCCCGATTTGACTTTACGAAAGGGTATTTTTTGAATGGCGAGGAGATTGCCTTTCCGGATAACCGGATACATACTGTTTGATGAGGCTTTGACGATGACAGAGCGGTGTTCCAGTGTTTTTTGAGTTGCCCAAATCATGGTTTCTTGTGTTTGATTCTGAAGTACTCCTTGATCAATAATGAGTACTCTATCGCAAAATTGTTGGAGTACTCCTATATCCTGCCAAGTAAATAAAATTGTTTTTGTACGCGGCAATGTCCTAAATACCGCAAGTCCTTTTTGCCGAAAATCCATATCCCCGACGCTGAGTCCTTCATCAACAATAAGAATGTCCGGATCAGAGTGGGTAGCTATGGAAAAGCCAAGACGTAGTTTCATGCCTGCCGAATACGTAAAGAGCGGTGCGTCGATAAACCGGCCGATGGCAGCAAACGCGATAATACTTTTGAGTTTTTGGCTGATTTTATTTTTATTTACGCCCAGAAGCATAGCGTTGAGGTATATGTTCTGAATTCCGGTTAGTTCCGGATGGAATCCGGCTTCGAGATCTATCAAAGATACAATTCTGCCGTTAGTCTGGACCGTGCCGCTTGTGGGCGTCGTAATGCCGGCGATGATTTTGAGGAGGGTCGTCTTTCCCGACCCATTCGGGCCGATGATGCCGACCCGCTCCCCTTTCTTGATCGTGAGGTTCACGTCCTTCAGCGCCCAGAACTCCTCATCTTTGCCCTTCGCTAGCCGCTCGACGAGCGTGGGCTTCTCGTGGTGGATGGTATATCTCTTTGAAACACCGGTGAGTTTTATGGCGATGTGTGTGTTTTGTCTCATAGCCAGTCGTCGAAATTTTTGCTTTCCCGTTGAAATACTGTTATCCCCAGGATGGTGATGAGGACAATGACGCCGATATTGGATAGGAGCATCCCCGGCCCCGGGCCGGGTAAACCCAGAAGTGCTTGTTGTAGCAGTTGGAGCATTGATGTTAACGGATTGAACCGCCAGAGCCAGAGGAGATGACGCGGGATCATGGTAAGGGCGTACATGATGGGTGTGGCGTAAAACCAGATAATGAGGAGGGCGGAGACGAAGAAGCTGACGTCGCGGAATCGGACGTTGAGACTGGTGGTTAAAAGACTTAGCCCAACGGTAAACGTGAGCAATAAGATAAAACTCGCAAGAACAAGGGGAATGGATATCCATGAGATTGTCCCCAAAAAAAGCACCGGGATGAGATACAAAAGAAATGCAAGAAAAAAATGGATGAAGTTGGACAGAATGATGGAGATCGGGATGACGGCATGAGGAAATCGTGCTTTCTTAATGAGGCTTCGCTCGTAGACGATAGACGGTGTTGCTTTAGAAAGCGAGAGCGAGAAAAAATTCCAGACCAGAAGTCCAATGAAAAGAAAGAAATAATAATTTTTGACCGGTTGCGCCAGAAGGAAGGTAAAGACAAATCCAATGACGAGCATTTGCAAAAGCGGATTGGCGACTAGCCAGAAAAATCCGAACACGGTGTGTTTGTACCGCGCCCGGAGTTCTTTTTCCGTCATGCCCCACAAGAGTTCCAAAAAGTGTTGCACTTGCCTGTTCATGCGTCTATTATATGCTAAATGTTTTCCCTTCTCTACCAACAGCGAAGAATAGGTAAGGGCGGTATGCCGTTTGCTCTGTATAAATTCCGCACGATGATCGCGGGGGCTGATGCCATGCAGAAAAAATTGCTTCCCCGCAATGAAGCAGATGGTCCGGTGTTTAAAATCCGCGATGATCCCCGCTTTACCCGTATAGGCAGATTTTTAAGCCACACGGGGCTTGACGAGTTGCCGCAGATTATCAATGTGATACGCGGTGAGATGGCGATCATCGGCCCGCGTCCGCTGCCTGCGGCAGAAGCTGCTAAACTCAAATCCTGGCAGAAGAAGCGCCACAGCGTGAAGCCCGGTATTATTTCTCCGTGGATCTTGGAGGGATATCATGCAAAGTCATTCAATGAATGGATGAAAAGCGACATTGCGTACGTCAAAACCAAGAGTATGTTGGGTGATGTGCGGTTGGGGTTCCGGGCGTGTCTGTTTATGGTCAGGCTTTTTGGGAAAGAATTAGAAGCCATATTGTCAAACCGATAGCGTCCTTCTACAATGGATGTATGAGGAAAAAGCGCTCTTCCCAGTCCGGGCAAATCGTTTTGATCGTGTTGTTGGTTTTGACGATTGCCACCACCATCGCATTGTCCCTCATCAGCAGGTCAACCACTGACGTCACCATCAGCAGTCAATTGGAAGATTCGTCACGGGCATTCGGTGCGGCGGAGGCCGGGATTGAGGAGGCGCTGAAGTCCGGCACCGGCACGGGAGGAGCAAAGGTGTTGACTGCCGGTGTCACCTATTCAGCTTCCGTGTCTTCTATCGGCGGCGCTGCCGGTGTATTTCAGTTTTCTAAAAAATCGTTCCGGGGAGTTACGGAAACGTTGTGGCTTGTGGCCCATAATGCCGACGGAAGCCTTGCAGAGACGCCCACCTATACCAATCCATCTTTCAGTGTCTGCTGGACGAGTGAAACCACGAAGCCTGCTATTACAGCATCCATCCTCTATAAGCGCGCAGGGATGTATTATGTCGCAAAAGACGCGTTTGATCCGGATGCCGCGCGGGCCGCGGCCAATACATTTAACGGCGTTACTGCATCGTCCGGCGGGTGCGGGGTCCCGTCGATGTATCGCAGGCTTATCACGTTTGCCGATTACGGCATAAATCCGGTGACGGATACGCTCCTCATGCTTCGCATTCGCCCGGTGTATAGTGATACACAGCTGGCAATTGACGCTCCCGTCGCGTTGCCGCTTCAGGGAAATAAAATTGAATCCAGTGGCACAACCGGTGCGGGTATTACACGAAAAATATTGGTCTACCGCCAATATCACGTAGCGAGCGGAATTTTTGATAGATCATTGTATAGCCAGTCGTCATTAAGTCATTAACCTGCCATGAACACTAGCGTTGGATTGGATATCGGATCGCACAGTATTAAATTGGTCGAACTGGTGAAAGACAAGACCGGTATAACGCTTCGTGCGGCCGGCATGAGCCCGACGCCGCCTAAATCGCTTTCCTCCACGCTTGCTGCTGACACAGAAGCACTTGCCGTAGCAATCAAAAAATTACTCACCGACGCCGGCGTCTCGACGCGCGAAGTCTCTATTGCGCTTCCTGAATCACAGGTATTTACCCGCGTTATCGAAGTGCCGCAGTTATCGAGCCGCGAGCTTTCCTCCGCTATTCAATGGGAGGCGGAACAATATATCCCGTTGCCGTTGGCACAGGTGAACGTGGATTTTACGGTACTGCGGGAAAGCCGCGAAACCGGGACGAATAAAATGGAAGTGCTTCTCGTGGCTGCTCCGAAAGTGCTTTTGGAAAAATATCTGCATATTCTTGAACTTGCGGGCGTGGATGTGGTCGGGGCAGAAACGGAAATCATCGCTGCGTCCCGCGCGCTTGTCCGCACCGTGCCGACGGTGAAAACCGTTATGGTCGTTTCCCTGGGGGCTCAGACGACGGATTTGGCAATTCTGCGCGGCGGCGTGATCGCTTTTACCCGTTCTATCAGTGCGGGTGGTGAGGCGTTATCCCGTGCGGTGGCACAAGGGTTGGATTTTAATCTGTCCCAGGCGGAAGAGTTTAAGAAAACGTACGGTGTGGAGCGGGATAAATTGGAAGGAAAAATCGTGGCCGCCACCAAGCCGGTTATGGATACGATCGTTGCGGAGATGACGCGGGCAAAATCTTTTTATGAAGGGAAATACACCAATGAACGCATTGAAACCGTGCTGTTAAGCGGCGGGACCGCCAGACTTCCCGGCATGGTAGTATTTGTGGCTGAAGTCATGGGTGTGGAGGTACAACTTGCTAATCCGTGGGTGGGTATCCGGAAAGATCCGCGATTTGCGGCACTGGAGGCAGAAGGATCGGTATTTAGTGTGGCAGTGGGTTTGGCCCTTCGGGGCTCAGGATAAACCCTTCGGGGCTCAGGATAAACCCTTCTATGAAAGAACAAAGTACAATTAACTTGGTACGAACGAAATCCGAGTCGCCGGAAGTTTTGGTATGGACAAATCGTCTGCGTATGGCCGGTACCATTGGTATGGGAGGATTGTTGGTTGTTGGCCTTGTTTTGGGGGGTGTCTACGCGTTCCTTCGACGTGAGACAGAAACGCTTGTACAAAATAAAGCAGAATTGACATCACAGATCAGTCAGGAGCGCGTGAAAGAAGGCTTGTTACTTTCTTTAAAGCAGCGGATTGGTGTGGCTGCAAAGATTGGCGAGACCCAACGGTCGCTTGGGGTGATACTGGATACTATAAACCGCATCGCGGATCCAAACGAGCTGCTTGCGGTCACAAGCGATGAAAAACAGCAGATCCGTATTATCGTGAAAACCGGGAGCGTGGAAGAGGCGGCCGGGGTGATCGCGAATGTTTTCCGTATGGTTTTGGCCAAGCGGGTGATCAATCCGCAGCTCGTTGGCCTTGATTTGGGTTCAGACGGCAGCGTCCGTATGACCATAGCGTTTGTTCACAGTTCGTAGTTTTTTTTACTTATGATGACACTCGTGCGGCGGTTTTTAAAAATGTATAAAGGAATGGCGGTAAGTGCCGGAATGATCCTGATATCCGTCATCGGCGTGATATACGGCATTATGCCAGCTACGCAGCGGATACTGGAGCTTGCGGACCAGCGCAAGAATCTTGCGGAAGAAGTACAGACATTGAAAACGAAACGAGCAGTTTTGGAAAGTGTGGATGAAGGCGCGATTCGGAATTCTTTATTGATTCTGTTGAGCGCAGTACCTTCTGATAAATCTATCCCCTCGATTTTTTCCACCATTGAACAGACAGCTCTCGTCAGCGGCGCTTTGATCGACACGGTTGCCATAGCAAACCCCGGATCATTGGCGACGGAGTCTGCACAAAAACAAAGCAACGAAGAAAAAAAATTAGGCAGCGGCATCATTGCATTCACCGTTTCTGTGAATGGAACGCCCAAGCAAATCCGCGATTTTTTGGACCAGGTGGTGCGGGTGCGCAGATCGCTGCGTATTCGCTACGCGGATGTGTCGTTTTTTTCCGGTACAAAAGCGACGCTCCGCACGGGACTGGATGCATTTTGGACCCCATTACCTGCTTCGTTGGGTGGGACGACGAGCCCGGTGCAGCAGTTGACGCAAAGTGAAGAATCCATGATGAAAACCCTATCAGCAATGCCGGCTTTTAGCACGCCGGATGCCGGTCCTGCGAGCGGTTCAGCTGCTCTGTCTCCTTCTCGTGATCCGTTTGCTCCGTAACAGAAGACTGTACGGAGTAAACTCCGTAAACGATTTTATTTTTAAGAGGTCCGGCCGACGGTTTTTGGTGTTGGCGAGTTGTTGAATTTTTTTCCACTTATCGATTGCTGCGTGATTGCCGGATAGCAGGACATTCGGCACAGCCATGCCGTTAAATTCTTTCGGTCTTGTATACTGCGGATACTCGAGGAGCGGCTGCGTAAACGATTCATCCAGTGTCGCTGTATCCTTTTTTAGTACGCCGGGCAATAATCTCACCACGCTATCTATCAGTACCATAGCCGGGATTTCTCCGCCGGTTACAATAAAATCGCCAATGGAAATAGTTTCATCTACAAGTGACCGGACCCGTTCATCCACGCCTTCATAGTGGCCGCAGATGAGGATGAGGTGGTCTATCGAGCTTAGTTCTTTTGCTTTGGCTTGCGTATATGGTGTCCCCTGCGGATCAAGCAAAATTGTTTTGCAAGAGGTCCTCTTGCAAAGAGCCTTCATATGCTCTAGTGCGCGGTTGACGACATCGACCCTCATAATCATTCCTACCCCTCCACCGTACGGATGGTCGTCGACGGTTTTATACGTATCAGAGGAAAAATCTCTGATATTCACAAAATTGATGTGGACAATATTTTTATCTTTTGCGCGCCGGATGATCGAGTGGTCAAACGGCCCGGCAAACATTTCGGGAAAGAGAGTGAGAATACTAATGGTCATTTTCCGCAACTTCCACATCTGCGTACACGTTGTGTTTGGCCGCAATGAGCTTAATGAGATCCCGGAGCGCCCGTATAATGCGTCCGCTTTTCCCGATGACCTTGCCCATATCCTCGGGGTGGACGTGGATCGTGAGCATGGTTCGTTCGCTGTCCGTGTTTTCATCAATCACGATGTCATCCGGGTGATCGACAATGCTCGTCAGGAGGAAGTGGAGCGTGTCCTTCATGATGGGATACTCTCAAAAAGTTTTTTGATCGCCGGTGTTGGTTGTGCACCTTTTGAAATCCAATAGGCTATTCGGTCGCGTTTGAGTTCGATATGCGCAGGTTTAATCAATGGGTTATAAAATCCCAGGATTTCGATCGCACGGCCGTCTCGGCGTTTGCCTTCTTCTATAGCAACGATGCGGTATGTTTTTCTATTTGTGGATCCAGTTTGCGTGAGTCGAATTTTGACCATGAGAGTATTTTATCAGATTCTGCCCATCTTCTCAAGAGCGTTGTATGCCGCTTCCTGTTCCGCCTCTTGTTTGGATTTGCCGCTTCCGGTGCTCAAGCTTCGATTGCCGGCTACGGCTTCCATCCAAAAAATTTTGGCATGATCAGGTCCCTCGCTTTTAATAACTCGATATATGGGAGAAATGCGTGATTGTTCCTGGATGATTTCCTGCAGTAAGCTTTTGTAATCAATATATGTTTTTTTCTCAACAATTTCAACGGCATTGGGAAATAAATGGATAGACAGGAATTGTGTTGCTTTTTCGATACCGCTATCCAGGTATATGGCGCCCAAAAGCGCTTCAAATGTATCAGCCATCAGCGACTGGTTTGTTCTGCCGCCGGAATCTTCCTCTCCATGGCTTAAAAAGAGCAAATCGCCCAAATGCAATGTTTGTGCAATGCGGCTGAGGCTGGTGGTTTTGACGAGACTTGAGCGGATATTGGTAAGCGTTCCTTCCGGGTACTGCGGGTAGGAGGCGTAGAGAAATTCCGACGTTAAAAACGAAAGCACTGCATCGCCTAAAAATTCCAACCGTTCGTTGGATACGCGAATGTGTTTGGCTTCATTGAGATACGACCGATGGAAGAATGCCTGTTTCAGAAGGTCAATGTTTTTGAACTGGACGCCGATGTTTTTTTGGAGTTCTTCAAAGGTCATACTGACGCTATTTGTTTTAATATCGCGCCTAACGCGCCGTTGATAAATTTTGGGCTATTCTCGTTGCCGAATTTTTTTGCCAGTTCGATAGCCTCATCGATCACTACTTTGGGTGGTTGGCTTTTGTCAACAAGCAGCTCGTATGCCGCCAGGCGCAGAATCGCCAGGTCTATTTTGGCGATTTTGTCCATCGGCCAAAGCGGCGCGGCTGCAGTGATTGCTTCATCGAGCGTGGGCAACGCTGCGATGACGGGCTTGATTTCATTGCTTTGTTGATTTTCTTGAAAGCTTTGTGTAAAAAGCTGCTGCATCATGGTGATGCGTTTTTGGTGTCGGGGGTCGTGGGAAGTCTTCATGCTACCTTTTTTCCATCATACCAGCCGCATGCTTTGCATATCCGATGCGGCAAGCGGACCTTTCCGCAGTTCGCGCACTTGATGATCCCCAAGAGCCGGAGTTTGATCGCGGCTTTGCGTTTGCCGCCGCGCCGGGTTGAATGCCGTCTTTTTGGTAGTGGAGCCATATTTTGGAAATGAAAAAAAATCTACTAATCTTGATGTGCAGCATGTATTGTACTATTTTTCAGTTTTTCCATCAAGAGTGGAAAGCTTGTAAGTGTCGGGTCAGCTGAGGTGAGTGCTTTCACTGCCTTTTGGGACTGGGCAATAAGGTCTGCCTGGGTCCAGCGGGCGATTTTCAGATCCGGTATTCCGTGCTGGCGTGTGCCAAACAGCTCCCCCGGGCCCCGGAGCGCAAGATCAATATCGGCTAGCTCGGGCCCGTTATGTATCGTCTCCAGGGATTTGAGTCGCTTCAGGGTTAATGCATCTTCAGTTTCAGTGAACAGAAGACAGAAGGATGCGATCCTTCCACGGCCGACTCTTCCCCGTAATTGGTGGAGCTGGGCAAGGCCAAAACGTTCGGCGGCTTCGATAAGAATGATGATGGCGTTGGGAATGTCGATCCCCACTTCCACGACCGGAGTAGCGAGAAGGATCGCATCCTTCCGTGTCCGGAAACGATCCAGAGCAGTTGTTTTCTCTTTGGATTTCATACGTCCATGGAGAAGTCCGATGCTCACTCCGGAAAATATGGATTTGAGTAGTTCATATTCTGTCTTCACTGCTTTGACAGAAGTGAGAGTCTCTGATTCTTCAATAAGAGGACACACGATGTATGCCTGTCCGCCTGTTTCGTTCAGTTTGTTTTTGATCCATTTATACGCATTTTCCCGTTTTTCTTTCGGTACCACCCAAGTTTTTACCTCTTTTCTGCCATCGGGAATGGTTGCGAGTACCGATAAATCAAGATTGCCGAAGAGTGTGCGTGCCACCGTGCGCGGGATCGGCGTTGCCGTCATCGTGAGCATATGGGGCGTTTTGCCGTTTTTTGTTTTGCCCACGAGTATCCCTCGCTGCAGCACGCCAAACCTCTGCTGTTCGTCAATGACGACCAGCCCTAATCTCTCAAGCTTTATTTTACTGGAAAGAAGGGCGTGGGTGCCGACGAGAATATCAAATTTGTCATTCCCGCCCCATTTTTTGTCATTCCCGCGAAGGCGGGAATCCAGAATTTGTTTTACACTGGACCCCCGCGTACGCGGGGGTGACGCTGCGCAGGCACGTTCGGTTTTTTGTGATCCCGTCACCAACCCTATCCGTACTCCGAATGGATCAAGAAAGCCCTTTATCGTGGCATAATGTTGTTCAGCAAGAATTTGTGTCGGCGCCATAAGCATTGATTGCAGGCCGTTTTTGTAGGCAACATACATGGCAATGGCCGCAACGACGGTTTTTCCTGCCCCCACATCACCTTCAAGGAGCCGGTTCATGGGATATGGAAGAGTAAGGTCCGTTAAGATTTCCTTCGTTGTTGTTTGCTGATCGTTTGTTAAGGTAAAAGGAAGAGATCGGATACATTGCGAAACCTCGGATTCATCAATTTTGCACTGGTGCGACCTGTTTGTTTGCTGCCAAAGCCTGCGTTCTTCCCAGGCGCGCAGCTGCAGAAAGAAAAATTCCTCAAATGCAAGTCTTCGGTTTGCGTTCTGCGCGGATTTTGGATCTGTTGGGTAATGAATGTGTTCAATTGCCTGATGGATAGATATGAGGCGATATTCTTCAATAATTGAATCAGGAAGATACTCGATCACTTGTTGTATGCATTGTTGGATGATAAAGGCGATGCGTCCACGCAACCACTTTGAACTAACTCCCTGAGTTTCCGGATAGATCGGGACGAGTCGGCCCGTGTGGAGACTTGACCCGATTTCATGCACCGGTGAGGTCATCACGATCTTGTGACCAAACCAGTCAATCTTTCCGGCTAGGCGCGTCTGTGTGCCGACCGGCAGGGTTTGCGCGAGGAACGGTTGGTTAAACCAGATGACGTCCAACGTTCCGGTTTCATCCGTGAGCTGTGCCTGCTGGAGTTTCTTGCCGGATTTGGTGAAGGCGTTGCGAAATGTGGTAATCGTTCCTGTTACCGTGACAGTCTCTCCTGCCTGGACACGGGCGACGGGTGAAACGAGGGAAAAATCGTCATACCGGAAGGGAACGTAGAAAAGGAGGTCTTCTACTGTATGGATGCCCAGCTTTTCCAGTCGCTTTGCCATAACCGGTCCAACACGGGGAACATATTGAATGGGGGTATTGAGGGAAAGTTGCATGGCTCAATTATACTCCCGATCAAATCCCACCGGCGAGGAGAGGAAGAAAAGACGTGGCAATAAGTGCCAGTGAGGCGATAACGACAATTACTTTCCAAACTTTTTCGTGTTTTCGAAAAAAATTCATGATAATTTAATATGTATTTTTCCTACACCAATTATTGTACCAGGTTTTAACGTGATCAGAAGCTCATCACTTGTTGCTTTGTAATCATCAAACGAAACTGACCCCTGCGATATTAATCTTTTTGCCTGTGATTTACTAGATGCGATATTCGTATCAATTAATATTTGGGATACACTTGCTGTCGAATTTAATGACGTGATTGGAACGAGTGGCAACGTCGCTTGCTGGAAATCTTTTTTTTGAAACTGTAACTCAAATTGTTTTTGCGCTTCATCTGCGATTGGTAGTGTATAAAGTTCCTTGACTATGTTGTAAGCAAGTTGTTTTTTCCATTTCATCGGATTGTCTCCCCCGCTAAGTGCACGTTTTATTTCCTCAATTTTTTCAAGCGGCGTATTGGTAGCTAAGCTGAAATACTGAATGATGAGATCGTCTTTGAGGGACATAATTTTGCCGTACATTTCTTTGGGTGGATCATTAAGCCATATTGCATTGTTCCAGGTTTTACTCATCTTTCGGCCGTCCGTTCCCTCAAGAAATCCGTTTGCGATGATAAAAGATTCTTTTTTGCGTAAGTCTTTCTGAAGCACGCGGCCTGCCTGCATATTAAATGTCTGATCCGTGCCTCCGAGCTGAATATCGGTATCCATGAAGTAACTATCATAGCCCTGCATCACCGGATAGAGTATTTCATGAAGTCCGACGTGTAAGCCCTCATTTAATCGCTTCTTGATAAGTTCGCGGCTGTAAAAATCTCCTGCGGAAAAGTGGTAGGTGAGCTTAATAATTTCCTCGAAGGTAAGTTTTTTGAGCCATTCACTATTGTGGCGAACCTTCACCTTGGAAAAGTCTAAAATTTTCTGCGCCTGTTCTTTGTATGTTTGAAAATTCTTCTCAATTTGCTCTGAAGTTAGGATAGGCCGCTCGGATTCTTTGTCTGACGTGTCTCCGATAAGAGCAGTAAAGTCTCCGATAAGAAACGTTACGTTATGTCCAAGTTTCGCAAAGGCCTGGAGTTTACGAAGGGCCACGGCATGGCCGATGTGAATATTCGTGGCGGTGGGATCGATACCCAGGTAGATATTGAGTTTCCTGCCGCCTATCAGAAGCGCGCGGAGTTTTTCCTTATTCGGAATAATATTTTCAACGCCCCGGGTTAATAATTCCTCAATTGCATCCATAGACTTCTTTTGTATTGGAAATTATCGTAGATGGTTTTTTACGAATGTTAAAATGTTTTCAGCTGATGTAATTGCTCTTGTGGCATCTTCCTGACCATATAATCCCTCCGGCCCGCCATATTGTCCAGGATAACGCGTGGTAATGTAATATGTATCTAACTTACGCGCATCTGATTCTATTTTAGAAATATCTATTTTTATTGATTTCAAAACGGTGATGAGACGATCTAAGCTGTGAATTTTTGGAGGTATCTTTCCGTTTTCTAATAACAACGCTTTAAACGCTTTCTCCGCCGCTTGTTGTGAGGCATAACAAGCAGAGACGTAAATATTTCCCTCTAGCTGCCACTTCGCTGATTTCAAGTCGTACTCTGCAAACTCGAGCCACGTTTTTACGTCGCTGGTAAAATTATCATTTTTCATAGATTACTTTACCGTGTTTTAGTACTTCTTGGGTGATAAAGAATCGATTTTGGTTTATCGCTTGCTGAAATTCTTCCGGAGTTACGATTTGAGCTTCGATGTGCGGAATACTTCCCCAGACGGATCGTAACATCTGGGAAACCCTTTCCGCCGGAGTTTTTTGGGTTTTTTGAATAACTAATACGTCGACATCACTATCAAGATCAGGATTGCCTTTGGCGTATGAGCCGAAAAGAATAATCTTTTCCGGTTTCAGATGTTTTAATTTATTGACGATATCTGTTGTGTTGATTTGTTTATTCATTATTCTATTGTAACAAAACTTATTCAATTGGCAAACTCTCTCGCCTTCTTATGTAGAGATGAACCATCTTGTTCCTGCAATTGCTTTTATTCAGTGCATCCATAGGCTTCTTTTACTATATCATATCACCCCAAACCTGTCTCGCTACATTGACAACAAGACGCAGCTTTTTTTCCTGATCCAGAAATGTAAGATTATTGCCTTTGGCAACCGATGCGAATCCGCATTGGGTACTCAGAGCAAGGCGATCGATCGGTACAAATGCAGATGCTTCCCGGATTCTCCGTATAATTGCTTGTGGTTCCTCCAGTGTTGGTGATTTCGTTGTAACGAGTCCCAGGACTATAATTTTATCCTTTGGAACATGCCGGAGCGGTGAAAAATCCCCTGCCCTATCACTATCAAATTCCAATAGCAGCCTATTCACTTTCGCTTTTGTAAATACAACGTGAGCGATTTTTTCGTATCCACCCTTGGCCATAAAACGATTCTTATCGTTTCCTCGGCAAATATGGAGTGCTTTTGTCCCTGAAAAGCCATTGAGCATTTCGTTAATCATCTCAACGCCTTCATGGATAAGGGTGTCGGGATGAAATCCCTTGCGTGCAAACCATGCTTGCTGGATCGGATCAAGGAGCATCCCGAAATCCGGCGCATCAACTTGAATGTGCGTAACGCCAATGCGTTCCAATTCAGAAATGCTTTCCCTTAATATGCGAGTAACGTCGTGGAGGAACGCCATAGGTGATGGGTACACCTTATTGGAAAGTCCGGGGACAAAATAGTAACTCATCATGGTGGGGCTGGGGATCGTGATTTTTACCGGTTTATTCGTAATAGCCCGTAGGAATGAAAATTCGTCAATAGATATATCATGCTTTTTTTCTATCTTCTTCACGACGCCGACGGTCACCGGATCAACGATCTTATTCCCTTTCATGTCAAACCATACGACGGTGTTGCCGGGCACGTTCCAGGCAAATCCATCGCACGCCTTCACGAAGTTATGACAAAATACCGGACGGCGCATCTCGCCGTCCGTGACAACGTCGACACCTGTTTTTTCCTGAATGGTAACGGCTTCTCTGATGGCTTTATCCTCTGCTAACGTCAGTTGAGCTGCAGAAATTTCGCCTGCCTTACGTTGTTCCTGAGCTTCCAACAAAAATTTAGGCCTGAGCATACTACCAACAACGTCTGATCGAAAGATTTTTGATTTCATAGCTTTTTTATTGTGACATGTTGAGAAATGAGAAAGTCCATCCAGTGGGCGACCGGATCGTTTCTCATCTGTTCACAGACAGCTTCAGACAATCTCCATGGATTTTCTGTGTCTACAACAGAGAATTCAATGCCGGGAATCTGACACAAAAACTCCCTAAACTCATCTGCGGTAAAAGCAGCCTGGAGCGACGCCAGTAGTAAGGGCACTATTTCTGGTTTTGTTTTTTCCAGCCGCGTGTCGATGGCATCCTGGGATGCTCCGCGCTTGAAATCCCTTACGAGTCCCCACCCGCCGGGTTTGAGGACGCGCGCCATTTCTCTTAACGCCTCAATTGCTCTTTGGTCGTCGGCAAACTGGTGAAACGAGTTAAAATTAACAATTCCGTCAACGGAATGATCCGCTAGTGGAAGTCTTTGCGCTAACCCTTCCCTAAATCCCATCTCGCTGGCCGCAATTTGTTCCTGGAATTTTTTCCTGGCATGAGCGAGCATGACTGGGCTTCCGTCGACGCCAGTCACTTTTTGCGCTCCGACAGTCAAGAGCTCGCCGCACAAATTCCCCGGTCCAGGGCAAACCTCAACAATATGACCGGAAATTCTGCCGGAGTTGCCGAACTCACGGGCTATTTCTGAAGCCACTATCGCGTAGTCCGATGTTTGAGGAAAGTCACAGCCATCAATGTACGTTCGGGCTTCCGGGGCATCAAAAATTTCGCACGCCTC
>JBBTTP010000067.1:0-2976 GCA_038064215.1 Patescibacteria group bacterium
CATACTCATCTCCGCGGCCGCTCCCTCGTACGTGAGGCACGCCTTTGCCACGCAATCGAATAAGCGTCCCGGGTTGGGTGCCGGGTTGGACACGGATATTTAACGGCCCATCAATGGTCGGCACTTCTACGACTGCCCCGAGAACGACTTGGGTGTAAGTAATTTCTTTATCGACCACAAGGTCATCACCTTCCCGTTTAAATTCTTTACTCGGCCGGACATCTACCTGGATATCGAAATCATCAAATCGTATTCGTGACCCTGTGTCTACACCCGCCGGGATTTTAATAGTTTTTCTCACCGATCCGTCCCCCGCGCGACCAGCTGGTACATGAACCTCTTTTGTGACCCCGCGCGCAGCATCCATGAAGTCAATCGTAATTTCGTATACTTCCCGCCGAGCACGGCCTGACGCCCTCCCCATGCCGCCACCAAAAAATTGCTCAAAAATTTCAAACGGGTCTATTGTTTGCTCAAAATCAGCTCCAAATCCGCTGGCTGGCGGACCACCCGAGGACCACGAGTATGTAAACGGCCCTTGTCCGGCAAATGGTCCTTGCCCGGGAGCCCCGCCGCCCATCCCCGGCTGAAATGCAGCAGACCCAAACTGGTCATAGGTTTCCTTCTTCTTCGAATCAGAGAGGACCGCATATGCCTCATTAATTTCCTTAAATTTTTCGTTGGCGCCGGCAGCCTTATTCTTATCCGGATGCCACTCAAGGGCGAGCTTGCGGTACGCCTTTTTGACCTCGTCAAACGACGCACTTTTGGAAACACCTAAAATATCGTAATAATCTCTCTTTGTGGCCATAATGAGCCGACTGTCATTGCGAGACCATTCTTACGGCGAAGCAATCTCACAATATATCGTTATACAAATCCCTATATTTCGGATTCACTCTCATGATAAGGTTAATTTTATCTTTTCTTGAACCGCCTTTGATCTGTTTCTCCCGAGCAATAGCATAACGAACATCAGAAAATAATTCGTAATACACAAGCTTGATCAGCTTATATTTTGCTGTAAAACCTGATAGCAACTGTTTATGTTGATAAACTCTTTTAACTAGGTCATTTGTCACTCCCGTATAAAATGCCGATCCGTATCGATTTGTCATGATATAAATTGCATACTGGCGCGATATCATATGGGATTGCTTCGTCGTCCCGCTGATGGGGCGGGACTCCTCGCAATGACAACAACCCTACCTGATTATACAGACCATCAACACTTGATAAAACAGGCGCGCTCACGCGCGCCTCAAAATGACCTAAACTAGAGTAATTTTAATCTCAACGTCTTATATCTTCAATCGGCACATCAGAATCATAAGCAGCAGCTAAAAAATCTTCCGGATTTACTCCTGTTGAACTTAAAAAAATTTCTTTAGCTATTTTAAGTAATTCTTCCTCTTCTGTTGTAAGTCCAATCGTTTTTCTATCGCCTGAATATTGAATCATTATTCCAACCAGTCTCATCACTCTCTCATTAAAACGTCTTTCTACTTCTTCTTCAACTATCACTGCTGACGTAATCTTTCCGTCAAGTGTTCGCCCTCTTCTCCAGAAAGTGTTTAATCGCAAAGGCTGTACATCTTCATGACTGATATCAGAAATCATAATTTAACTTACCACTTCCCCTTCTTCCACCTTCTTCTCATCTTTTCCGGCGGAGCCGGATCCCGCTCCGCGGGACTTCTTCCCGTTACCAGATTGGGATTTATCCTCCCCTTGTCCTGCTGATGGCTGTTCGCCAGCCGGCGGATTTTGATACGCCGCGGCTCCAACTTTCTGGACAGCATCGGACAACTCGCCGGTCTTCGCCTCGACATCTTCTTTGCTTCCGGAATCAAGGATGTCTTTCAAAGCCTTCACCTTCTCTTCCACAGCCGCTTTTTCCTCCGGCTTGGCTTTGTCTCCGACATCTTTCAATGTCTTTTCGGCAACATAGATCATGTTGTCTGCTTTATTTCTGGATTCAATACGGTCTTTTTTCGCAGTGTCTTCCGCCGCGTGTGCTTCTGCCTCGGCTTTCATTTTTTCCACTTCTTCTTTGGAAAGCCCCGTGGAACCGGTAATTTTTATCGTGCTGGCTTTACCGGTTGCCTTATCTTTGGCAGTCACGTTTAAAATGCCGCTGGCATCGATATCAAACGTCACCTCTACTTGCGGCACTCCCCGCGGCGCCGAGGGAATTCCGGATAGCACGAACCGGCCCAGGGACTTATTATCCGCAGCCATCGGCCGCTCACCCTGCAGGACATTAATTTCAACGGACGTTTGATTGTCCGCAGCAGTGGAGAAAATCTCCGTCTTACTCGTTGGCACCGTCGTATTTCGCGTGATTAAGGGCGTTGATACACTACCCAACGTCTCCACCCCGAGTGTCAGTGGGGTTACGTCCAATAGTACGACATCTTTTACGTCTCCTGCCAGTACCCCTGCCTGTACCGCTGCCCCCACTGCCACCACTTCATCCGGATTGACGGAACGGTTGGGATCGCGGCCAAAGAATGCCTTGACCGCTTCGATCACTTTGGGCATCCGCGTCATGCCTCCTACCAAAACAACTTCATCTACTTTCGATGTGTCAATCTTGGCATCTGCCAGACATTTTTTGACCGGCTCAATGGTTTTAGCCACCAAATCGCTGACGAGTGACTCAAGCTTCGCGCGCGTTAACTTCATGACCAAATGCAACGGCCCTTCTTTGCCCTGGGTAATGAAGGGCAAATTAATCTCTGCTTCCATCGATGTTGACAGTTCGATCTTTGCTTTTTCCGCTCCATCGCGCAACCGCTGTAAAGCCTGAGGATCGCGCCGGAGATCCACGGAATGTTCCTTTTTAAATTCTTCCGCTAAGTAATCAAGAATCACTTTGTCAAAATCATCGCCGCCCAAGTGCGTGTCGCCGTTGGTCGCTTTCACTTCATACACGCCGCCGCCCAACTCAAGGACAGAAATATCAAAGGTTCC